>JBAPYE010000052.1:0-1568 GCA_049284575.1 Desulfobacterales bacterium | reverse complement strand
AAACGGGCCAGCCCAGCGCGGCCGCCACCGGGCCGACGGCCGTGGCGTCGTCCCAGGGGTCCACCCGGCCGAAGACCACCAGGCCGCGGCGCGTCGCGCGCAGACATGCGACCACGGGCGCAAGGTTCGTCGGTACGGCTTCCACCGGGGTGAAAACCGTGTACGGGGCGGGAGGCAAAAAACCCGGCTCCGCCGCCGGCAACGGGTCCTGCGGCGGGCGGCCGTTCTCCGGGGGCGGCAGCAGCGGCTCGCGGAACGGGCAGTTGATATGCACCGGACCGTCGTGGACCGCGGCGGCCTGGTCGAGCTGCATGCGCAGCGCGTGCAGGGGGTACGCGCCGGCCGGGCAGGGCAGGTCGAGCAGCATGCGGCAGAAGCCCCCGAAGACGCCGACCTGCCGAATGGTCTGGTTGGCGTCGCTGGCGATCAGTTCCGGCGGCCGGTCGGCGCTCAGGACGATCAGGGGCAGCTCGTCGCGGTGGGCCTCGATGACGGCCGGAAGATAGTTGGCCAGCGCGGTGCCGGAGGTGCAGACCACGGCGGCGGGCCGGCCCGTGGCCCGGGCATGGCCCAGGGCGCAGTAGGCGCCGCCGCGCTCGTCGAGGGCTATTCTGATGCGGGCGCGCGGTTCGCGGGTCAGGGCGGCGATCAGGGGTACATTGCGGTTGCCAGGCGAGACATGAAACACCGTAACGCCGTTTTTGACCAGCTCGTCGACGATGACGGCCGCCCAGCGCGTGTTCAGGTCCCCTTCCGCCTCCGGCCGCAGCATGGACTCAGCCCTCGTGGCGCAGGGAGAGAAAGGTGCCCATCTTCTGCTCCGTTTCGGCCCATTCCGCCCGGGGCTCGGATCCGGCGACGATCCCGGCGCCCGCAAAGACGTGCAGGTTTTGCCCGTTCAGCAAAGCGGAGCGCAGACCGACCGCAAACTCCGCCTCCGAGCGGTTCATCCAACCGATGGGGGCGGCGTAGCAGCCGCGTTCGAAGTGCTCGCACTCACCGATGCGCGCCGTGGCGTGCGCCGTGGGGGTGCCCCCCACCGCAGGGGTGGGGTGCAGGGACAAAATTGCCTCCAGCGGTGTCATGCCGTTTCGCAGCATCCCCGTGTAGCGGGTGACAATGTGCTGGACCCCGCAGAGTTTGACCACGGCTTCGCGCGAGAGAACGTCATAGGTCCGGCAGTGCCGCGCGAGACGCTCTTCCATAAAACAGGAAACGATGCGATGCTCCTGCAGTTCTTTGGCTGACTGCAGGAGGTCGCACGCAAGTTGACGGTCCTCTTCGGGGGTTTTGCCGCGGGGCCGGGTGCCCGCCACGGCCTCGGTTTCCAAGCAGCCCCCGTGCAAGGAGAAGAGGCGCTCGGGCGAGCGGCCCATAAAGGCCGTCGCGCTGCCGATCTGATGCAGGAAAACAAACGCCTCGTCGTTGAAAGCAGCCAGCCGCGTCATGAGGTCGGCGACTTCCCAGGAGCCTTCAAGCACCTTTTTGCGCGACAGCACGATCTTGTCCAACGCGCGACCCTTTATTTCGGCCAGGGCGGTTGACACCATGTCGTTCCAGATCATGGG
>JBAPYE010000051.1:0-4726 GCA_049284575.1 Desulfobacterales bacterium | reverse complement strand
GACGGTCCTCTTCGGGGGTTTTGCCGCGGGGCCGGGTGCCCGCCACGGCCTCGGTTTCCAAGCAGCCCCCGTGCAGGGAGAAGAGGCGCTCAGGCGAGCGGCCCATAAAGGCCGTCGCACTGCCGATCTGATGCAGGAAAACAAACGCCTCGTCGTCGAAAGCGGCCAGCCGCGTCATGAGGTCGGCGACTTCCCAGGAGCCTTCAAGCACCTTTTTGCGCGACAGCACGATCTTGTCCAACGCACGGCCCTCTATTTCGGCCAGGGCGGTTGACACCATGTCGTTCCAGATCATGGGCTCGGGGATGTCGCGGATGGCCGTGATGCGGGATGCCCGCTGGGCCGCGGGGGGGCTTCTGTGCGCCTCCAGGCGCTGCAGCGCCGCAGCGTCCTCGCTATGGAGCCTGACCCGCAGGCCCGCTGCGGTCCGGATGAATTCCACCAGCGGAATGTGGAAGCGGAAACGTCTGAAACCCCGCCATTCCGGCGAGCGGTAGCCGCAGGGCAGAAACTTCATGCCGCCGTAAACGCGCTGGTCGGGGCTCTGCCGCCAGATGGCCTGCAGCGCGGCGGCCACCTCGGGCAGGTCGTCCGAGGCCACCACGAGGGCGGCGCCGACGCCGCCGATTTCATACTCCCCCTGCTTGTGCCGGAAGTAAAAGCGCTCCGGCACGTCGTAGGACAGGATCCACCCGAGAACGTCGAGCGGTTCGTCCAGCCGGATTTCGCGGTGGGCAGGGGTTTCGGGGCCGGATGGGTGCCAACCGTTCTGGAATAGGGTGGTTAGGGCCGGAAAAGGCATGGTCTTTCGAATGCATGGGGGGCCGCAGCCGCCCCCCGATTTGGTCATCGCCGCAGGCCGCGGCGGAACAACCCGCCGCCGCGCAAGACCCGCGCTGTTTCAGCCGCGAGACGGCCTGCACGCGCGGGGAAAGCGAGTATTACTATCATCAACCCCTTTGGGAGGCAACGCTTTTTTGGCCGCCCCGCCGCCCCGATGGCCATGCGATGGCCGCCGGTTTACGGCGGCAATTCAATCGGGGGTGTTTTGGGCCGCGGTCTCCTGGTCGGAACGAATGCTTTCGATCACTTGGCGGATGGCGTCAAAGCGGAAGGGTTTTGCCAGGAAGGCGAACGCCCCTGCTTTGTGGGCTTCGATCCGGGTTTGATCGGTGCCGTGCCCAGAAATTAAAATCACCGGAATATCCGGCCGTATTTCTCTTGACCGCGCCAGGAAATCCAGCCCGCTGAGGCCGGGCATGCGGATATCCACGATGGCCGCGCCGTAAGCGCCCTTCTGCAATTCCCGGATGCCCGCCAGCGCGTCTTTGACACACACCGCGCTGTGCCCCAAATGATCGAGGAACATTTCAATGGTGCAGCGGACGATTTCCTCGTCATCCACCACCAGAATTTTAAACGGCTCGGGAGTTTCCATTTTTTTCCTTTTCTATGCCGTCACAGAGGGGAAATGTGATGGTAAAGATGGCCCCCTGGGCCTCCTCGGAGCTAAACCGAATGTTCCCGCCCAGATCTTCGATGATCGTTTTGCAGATCGAAAGCCCCAGCCCGGTGCCTTTGTCGGGCCCCTTGGTGGTGAAGAAGGGATCAAAGACGCGCTCGCTGATCTCCCGGGGAATCCCGCCGCCGTTGTCCTCGACCTCGAAACGGGCCGAGGCGATGCCATTTGGGCAGTCATGGTGGGTGGCAATTCGAATGCGGGGGATGAATTCGGGGCCGGCCGCCTTTTTTTTCGTTTCAACAGCGTCCCGGGCGTTGGTCAGCAGATTGAGCAGCACCTCTTCAACCGAATAGGGGTTGATCCGGACCGGCAGCTGCACTTTTGCCAGCGCCGTCTCAAGGCGCAGCCCATGCGCCCTGAACTGCGCCCTGAGAAGGCTTATGCCGGATTGGATCACATCGTTGAGATTGACAACCGATGTTTCGGGTTGCCCGGATTCACGCGCAAACAGACGCACATGCTGGATGATGTGGACCATCCGGTCGGCCTGCTCCACGATCATCCGCGCTTTTTTGCGGGTTTTTTCCGGGGAAAAGATCTTCCCGTTTTCGGTGCTGAGAACGATGAGCTCCGCCATCCCGCGAACCCCCACGAGCGGCTGGTTCAGTTCGTGTGCGATGCCGGCGGCCATCTCGCCCAAAGACCGCAGCCGATCCGAATGCAGGTGCAGCAAGCGCTGTTCCGCGAGGGTTTTCTCGATTGCGCTGCGCCTGCGGATTTCTCCCTCGAGCTGCACGTTTTTGGCGGTCAGCAGGGCCTGCTGACTCTCGGAGGACTCAAAGCGCGCTTTGAGAATCAGGTTCTGGGTATAGAAGCGCATCAGGGCGGCAAGCCCCGCCAGGATGACGGCGGCCAGGGAACCGGTTCCCACCAGAAGCTGCCAGGGCGCCAGGGAGCCGGTGATCTCTCTGGCCGGAATGCAGGCCAGGAGGTATAGGGGCGTGTCGCCAATCGGCAGGATTCGGCCCAGCATTCCTGACTGGCCGTGGCTGTCGGAAGAAACCCTCAGGGGGGTGGTGGTGTCCTCGATCATCCGCGTGATGTGCTCCGGGGTCACATACGACAGCGGCGGGCAGGGCGACTGCCCCGGGGGGCGGATCAGATGCCCGCGGGCGGTCACCAGGTGGATGGGGCGGTCGCAGTCAAGGGGGTCGTACTCGAAGAGATGGTAGAGCGTGGTATGGTTCAGCCAGGCAAAAAGCTGTCCGGAAAATTGCGCGTTATGGAAATAGGGGATCGCCAACAGAATCTGGGTCCGACCGTCTTCATCGGTCGCCAGAACCTCGGGCTGGGGGTCTGTCGGGGTCAGGTAAGCGCCGGCGGGAAAACCCGTCCCCCCTTTTTTTTCGTCTGCGCTATCCACCAGCGCAAAACCTGACGGGTCCACCAGGAGCAGGCGGGTGTAAATGGGGTCGCCGTGCAGGCATTTTTCAGTGATGGTGCTCTCAAATCTCTGGCGAATGTTGAAAAAGCTCGCCTTCAACCCGTAGGCTTCCGACATTCCCAGGGACTTGTTGATAAAGAAGGCCGAAATTTCGGGTGCGGCCGCCAGCATCCGCAAATCGTATTTGCGCTCGGAAAAGAAATACGCGATGGACGTCGCATTTTTCTCAAGACCGAGGTGATACCCCTCGAGGGTGGATTGGCGCAGCGCTTTCTGGCTGTGGTAATTGAAAGCCAGCAGAAACCCGATAAAGACGGCCAAAATCAGGCAACCCAACAGCAGCGCCAGAAGTTTTCTGGGGGTCCCTGAAACCTGTTTTTCAGATGGCGAAGGCATCCTGGTCCAGTAAGCGGAAAACTGCAGAAAAGGGGGCCCTCAAAGCCCTCACCGAGGGGGCGGAACCCACTCCCGTGTTTGGACGCCGGGCGGGGGCGCGCCGTGTTCTTTGTCCAGGCCCGGCAAGCGTTCCCAATTCTCAGCCTTTGAAAAAGCCGCCGTAATAGCTGAAAACCGAAGGATAGTATTTGCGCACCAGGGAATCATAGTTCCCGTCGGCCTTGAAACGCTCGAAAAACGCATCAAACGCCCGGCGCAGATTCGGCGCGCTTTTGGGAAATGCGCAGGCCATTTCCTGAGGCGCGGAAAGCGGGCCGATGACCTTGATCTTGCCGGGCCACTTTTCAAGGGCGATCAGCGCCACCGGCACGTCCATCATCGTTGTTTCCGCCATCCCGGCCATGACGGCCGGAATCATCTCGTCCAAATTGCGGTTTCCGGGAAAAAATTTGATCAGCGCCCCCACCTGATCCACAGCGTAAAGGCTGGGATCGAGGCAGCTGTCGCGCAGCCCGAGGACACTTTTGCCCTGTAAAAGCGCCTTGACCGCCTGGACGTCTCGGTCGATAGCGCCCGAGGGCTTGATGGGCTGCAGGTCCGAATCCTCCCGGGCAATCAGCCACACACCGGTGGGAAAGGTCGGTGCGGAAAAATCGACGATCTTTTGACGCCAGGCCAAAACCGTCAGGCCGGCGGCGATCAGGTCGCCCCGCACCGGGGCATCCGCGGTGATCTCGACATCATCCCCGCGGGCCCTGGCGGATTTGCCGCTGAGATCCGCTATGATCCGGGGCCAAGTGGATTCCACAAATTCATACTGTACCCCGAGATGCTCGGCAAAAGACCTGACCAGTTCAACATCCAGACCGGCGTTTTCACTGACCACAAAATTGGCGTAGCGGATGCCGAGGTGCCGCAGTTTACCGGCCTGGATAACCGCGTCCAGGTCGCCTGCGCCGGCGGCCTGGACGCAAGCCGTGCTCATGAGGATTCCCGTTGCCAGCAGCAGATGCCAAACGACGGCGGTGATCCCCTGCCGCATGACGTTTTTCCGATATCCCTGTTTCCCCCAGCGGCCCATTTTACGCATCGTAACGATTCCCTCGGGCTGTTGGTGACCACCCGGTTTTATTCAAGACGCCCGGCATTTATTCACCGCCCGCTGCGCTCGAGGCGCAAAGAACGCCGAGAAAACAGGCTTGACTTCCCCCGTTGGCGGGTCAACCACAGTCCTCGGCGGCATACGCGACATTTCAAATACACACTTCAGGAGTGCATGCACATGGAGTGCCTTTCCCCTTAGTGTGCAGCAAAAAAATGCAAAAGATTCAAAGCTGAATCGATGCCCCGCTGCGAATGCCTAAGCTTGCATTTTTCTTGGTTATTTTCAAGCCGAAATTCAAACGCAGCGACAGGGTCTGAAC
>JBAPYE010000050.1:0-4148 GCA_049284575.1 Desulfobacterales bacterium | reverse complement strand
GTGGTGGCCTGCGTCTGCCGGCGGGTGCCGGTGGGGCTGGGCGAGCCGGTCTTCGACAAGTTCGAGGCCCGTCTGGCCCAGGCCATGATGTCGATCCCGGCCACCAAGGGGTTTGAAATCGGCTCCGGCTTTGCCGGCAGCCGAATGCGCGGCTCCCGCCACAACGACCCGTTCGTCTTCAAATCAGGCCGTCTGGGAACCGCCACCAACTACAGCGGCGGCATCCAGGGCGGCATCTCCAACGGCGAGCCGGTTTTTTTCCGGGTGGCCTTCAAGCCGCCGGCGACCATCGGGCTGGCCCAGGAGACGGTGGATTTCGATGGCAACCCGGCCGTCCTGGCGGCCAAGGGGCGACACGACCCGTGCGTCGTGCCGCGGGCGGTGCCCATCGTCGAAGCCATGGCCGCCCTGGTGATCGGCGATCTCGCCTTTCGGCAGAAAATGCGTACCTAAAAGGTGTTTGTAAGCGTGCAAGTCAATTCAACCTAAGAAGGAGGGGCAACATGAAAAAGGTAGTCGTGGCGTACACCAGTCGGACCGGCAAGACCGAAACCATGGCCAATTTCGTCGCCGAGGGGGTCCGCATGAGCGGGCACAGCGCGGATGTCAAAAAACTGGGGGAGATCAAGAGCGAAAAGGATCTGGAGGGCTATGACGGTTTCATCTTCGGCTGCCCCACCTACCACCGGGATATGACCGGCAACATGAAGACATTTCTCTTTCTTGCGGAAAAGGCGGCGCTGGTGGGCAAGATGGGCGGCGCCTTCGGCTCCTACACCCACAGCGGCGATGCCCCCGGCCGGATATATGACACCATGATGCATGTCTTCAAGATGGACATGGTGGACCTGGGTTCCCTGAACATGCTGGAGCACGTGGTGGGCACCCCCGACGGCAACCGTGCCTGCCAGGATTACGGCCGGGCCGTGGCCGCCAAGCTGCCGGCCTGATCCGGGCCTCGGTCGACACCGGGGCGGTTGGAACCGTTAATCTCCACAAGCGCAGGGAAAAGCCGTTTTCCTGCGCTTTATTTCATGGCCTTTCGCGACCGTCGCGGGAAGCGGGTTATTCCCGGATGGCGCCCCTTCCCTGAAATCGTTTGCCCTGCCACGTATCCCGCTGCGCCAGGGCGGCCTGGATCATTTTCAGGGTCTCCGATTTTTTCAGAGACCACCGGGGGGCCACCAACTCCTCGGGGTGGGGGTCGCCGGTCAGGCGCTGGATCACCATCTCCGGCGGCAGCCGTTCGAGGAAATCGCAGACCAGATCCACGTAGGCCGCCTGTTCCAGGCAGGTATGGCGCCCTGCCCGGTAAAGGCGCTCCAGCGGGGTGCCGCGGATGATGTAGAGCAGGTGCAGCTTGATGCCGTCGATGCCCAGCGCGGCGACCGTCTCGGCGGTCGCCAACATCTGCCGGCGGGTCTCGCCCGGAAGCCCCAGGATGACGTGGGTGCAGATGCGGATGCCGCCTCGGCGGCGGGTCGCCGCCACCGCGGCTTGAAACTGGTCGAAGGTGTGCCCCCGGTTGATGCGCGCCAGCGTGGCGTCGTGGGCGGACTGCAGACCGTATTCGACCCAGATCAGGCGACTGCGGGCCAGCTCCTGCAGCAGATCGAGGACGGGTGCGTCGACGCAGTCGGGCCGCGTGCCGATCGCCAGGCCGAGGATGTCCGGTACGCCCAAGGCTTCGGCGTAGAGGCGCTGCAGGGTTTCAAGCGGCGCGTAGGTGTTGCAAAAAGACTGGAAATACGCCAGAAATTTCCTGGCCTTGTAGCGCCGGGCGAGGGCCGCCTTGCCCTGTTGGAGCTGCTCGGTTACGCTCAGACCCCGCCCGTGGGCACCGCTGCCCGAGCCGCGGGCGTTGCAGTAGATGCAGCCGCCGGTGCCCACCCGGCCGTCGCGGTTGGGGCAGGTCAGGCCGGCATCAACGCTGATTTTCTGCACCCGGCAGCCGAAAAGGGCCCTCAGGTGGGTGTTGAAATCTCGGTAGCGTTCCGGCATGCCGCGTCCTGTTGGGGGGGTAGGGGATCCAAAGCGCATCTATCTTAGCACAAAAAGGTGAAATATAAAGGATCCCTGAAGATGGTTTTGGATGCCAGCACCTATGATGTCATCGTCGTGGGGGCCGGCCACGCCGGTTGCGAAGCGGCGCTGGCCGCCGCCCGGATGGGCTGCCGCACGCTGTTGATGGCCATCGATCTCGACAAGCTGGCGGCGATGCCCTGCAGCCCTTCCATCGGTGGGATGGCCAAGGGGCAGCTGGTCAAGGAAATCGACGCCCTGGGCGGGGAGATGGCCCGGGTTACCGATCAGACCGCCATCTCCTACCGCACCTTGAACACCAAGAAGGGGCCGGCGGTCCATTCCTCCCGGACCCAGAACGACAAGGCCCGCTATCACATCGCCATGAAGGCGGTGGTCGAAAAACAGCCCGGGCTGGATCTCAAGCAGGCCATGGTCGAGCGCCTGGAGGTGGCCGGCGGGCGGATCGTGGGGCTCGTCGACCAGACCGGCTTCAGCTACACCGCCCAAACCGTGGTGCTGGCCACCGGCACCTTCCTGAGCGGGCTGGTGCACATCGGCTTTACCGCCGTGCAGGCCGGCCGCGCCGGCGAATTCGCCTCCTACGGTCTGCCGGCGCACCTCAAAGCCCTGGGCTTTGAGCTGGGGCGCATGAAAACAGGGACCCCGCCGCGGATCCACCGCCGCAGCATCGATTTCGAGGCCTTCACGCGTCAGGAGGGCGAGAGCGACCCGGCGCCCTTTTCCTTTTACCCCCGTCGCCGCCTGCTGCCCCAGGTGGCGAGCTACATCGGCCACACCAACCCCGCGACCCACCAGATCGTCCGGGATAACCTGAAATTCTCCGCGCTCTACGGCGGGGTCATCCAGGGCGTCTCGGCGCGCTACTGCCCGTCGTTCGAGGACAAGATCGTGCGCTTTGGCGACAAGGACAGCCACCAGGTGATTCTCGAACACGAGGGCCTGGAGACCGACGAGATCTATGCCAGCGGGCTGGGCAACAGCCTGCCGCTGGAAATCCAGATTCGGGTGGTGCGCTCGGTCAGGGGGCTTGAAGCAGCCGAGATCATGCGGCCCGCCTACGCCATCGAGTACGACTACGTCAACCCCGTGCAGCTGACGCCGACCCTGGAGACCAAGCGGGTGGCCGGTCTTTTTCTGGCCGGCCAGATCAACGGCACCTCGGGCTACGAGGAGGCCGCCGCCCAGGGGCTGTGGGCCGGGATCAACGCCGCCTGCCAGGTGCAGGGCCGACCCCCGTTCGTTCTGGATCGCTCCCAGGCCTACCTGGGCGTTCTGGTGGACGATCTGGTCACCCGCGGCACGCGCGAACCCTACCGCATGTTCACCTCGCGCGCGGAGTACCGCCTGATGCTGCGCGAGGACAACGCCGACCTGCGTCTGATGGAAATCGGGCACGATCTGGGCCTGGTGGATGCGGCCGCCTGCCGGGAGGTTCGGGAGCGCAAACGGCGGATCGTCGCCGAAATCCAGCGCCTCAAAAATACGGTGGTCAAACCCGGCCCGGCGGTCAACGCCTTTCTGGGCGGGGCCGGCACCCCACCGATAACCAGCGGGGCCAGCATGGAGCAGCTGCTCAAGCGCGCCCAGCTGGACTACGGCGCGGTGGACGCCCTGGCCCCCAGCCCGCAGCCCGTCGATCCCAAGGTGGCCCGCCAGGTGGAGATCGAGATCAAGTACGCGGGCTACATCCAGAAGCAGCAGAAAGAGATCGAAAAATTCAAAGGCTTCGAACAGCGGCCGATCCCGCCGGATCTGGTTTACGATCACATCCACGGTCTCTCCACCGAACTGCGCCAGAAGCTCTCGGCAATTCGCCCGACATCCCTGGGGCAGGCCTCGCGGATCGACGGCATGACCCCGGCAGCACTCTCGGTCCTGATGATCGCCATCAAAGCCGCCGCCGGCCGCCCGGGACCGGCGGCATCGTGATCGCTCCCCCGGAAGAGGGATTGCCGCCGACCTTGGCAGCCGAAGGGAGTGCGGTGCGCCTGAAAGTCGAAAACCTCTCTTTTCTCAACCTGGGGCCGTTCCAGTTCGGGGTTGCGGGCGGGGAATGCCTGGGGATCACCGGCCCCTCGGGCAGCGGCAAGACCCTTCTGCTG
>JBAPYE010000049.1:0-4468 GCA_049284575.1 Desulfobacterales bacterium | reverse complement strand
ACGAGGCCCTTTGCCGACAGCCGTCCAAAAGGCGCTGCGCCGCCATTTTAAGCCGAAGGGCGATCCGGCGCGAAACGACCCTGCCGGCGGGGGGCTGCTTTTTCGGAAAAAATTCGGAGGGAGTATGGCGGAAAGGCGGACCGATGTCAATATGCTGGGAGAAGGTCGAAAAGCCGCGCAAACCGGCCGGAAACCCCGCCCGAAAGACGGGTTTCCGGCCGGTGGCAGCCCGCGACGATCAGTCGCAGAGTTCGAAGAGGGCCGCGGCGCCCATTCCGCCGCCGATGCACATGGACTCGACGCCGTAGCGGACGCCCAGGCGCTGCATGTTGGCCAGCAGGGTCGCACACAGCTTGGCGCCGGTGCACCCCAGGGGGTGCCCCAGGGCGATGGCGCCGCCGTGGATGTTGACCCGGTCCATGTACTTGTCCAGACCCAGTTCGCGGATGCAGTAGAGGGCCTGGGAGGCAAAGGCCTCGTTGATCTCGTAAAGACCGATGTCGGCGATCCCCAATCCCGCCATCTCCAGCAGCTTGGGAATCGCGTAGCGCGGGCCGACGCCCATTTCGTCGGCGCGGCAGCCGACGGTGGTGTAGTGTTTGAGCTTGGCGATGGGCTTGAGACCCAGCGCCTTGACCTTTTGCGCGCTCATGATGACGGCCGCCGCCGCCCCGTCGGTGGTCTGGGAGGCGTTGCCGGCGGTGACGGACCCGCCGGCGGCAAAGACCGGGGTGAGTTTGGCCAGCCCTTCACGGGTGGTGGCCTCCCGGATGCCGTCGTCAAAGTTCTGGAGAAAGGTCTCGCGGCGGAAGGTGCCGTCGGCCTGGGGCACGAAGCGCGCCGCCGGTGTTGCCACAATCTCGCTGAAAAGCTTACCGGCCTTGGCCTTGGCGGCTTTCATCTGGGAGTTGTAGGCAAATTCGTCCTGATCCTGGCGGCTGATCTTGTAGCGGTTGGCCACGTTTTCAGCCGTGATGCCCATGGAGCAGTAGAGATCGGCCTGTTTGCGGGTATGCTCGGGGTGGGGGCGCGGCAGGTTGCCGCCCATGGGTACGTAGGTCATGGACTCCACCCCGCCGCCGATGGTGACCTCCGACCAGCCCGCCATCACCCGCAGAGACGCCAGGGCGATGGCCTCCAGCCCCGAGGCGCAGAAACGGTTAACGGTGGCCCCGGAAACCGTTTCGGGAAACCCGGCGATCTGGCCGGCGATCCGGCCGATGTTGAGCCCCTGCTCGGCTTCGGGAAAAGAGCAGCCGATCATGAGGTCTTCGACGTCCTTTTGTTCCAGACCGGCGGCCCTCTCCACCGCCACATTCAGGATGAACGCCAGCAGGTCTTCGGGCCGGGTGTCCTTGAAAGCCCCTTTGGCTCTCCTGCATCCGGGCGTTCTGACGGATGAAACAATGTAGGCATCACGCATGATGATTTCCTCCTGTACTCACAAAGGGTGTGTGCGGATCAGTTTCTGAGGGGTTTGCCGGTCTTGAGCATGTGCGCCACCCGGGCCTGGGTTTTCTCCTCCCGCCAGAAATCCACAAAGGCTTCCCTTTCCAGCTTGAGAATCACCTCTTCATCCACCTCACTGTTGGTGCGCACCTCTCCGCCGCTCAGGACAAACGCGATCCGCTTGGCCAGGAAGGCATCGTAGTCGGTAACGAACTTGGCGCTCAGCAGGTTGAAGAGCTCCGCCTGGATCATGCCCTGGGCGGCTTCGCCGAGCACCCGGACCTTGCGTTTGACCGGTGGTGCATACCCGTCGGCCACCATCTTGAGGACCTCCTTTTTGGCCTCGCCGATCAGATAGTCGCGGTTCATCACAATCCGGTCCCGGGGCCCGAGGAACCCGTTGGCGCGCGCATCGGCCGCCGAGGTGGAGACTTTGGCCATGGCAATGGACATGAACACCGGCGTAAAGAGCTTGCCCAGGTCGAAATCGGAAACGGCTTCGGGCAGGGCCTGCACGAACTTCTTCCACAGGTTCAAACAGCCGCCGCCAGCCGGCAGCAGCCCCACGCCGATCTCCACCAGCCCCATGTAGAGTTCCGCGTGGGCGACAATCTTGTCGGCCGCCCCCAGGCAGACCTCGCAGCCGCCGCCCAGGGTCAACCCGTAGGGCGCTGCGACCACCGGCAGGTGCGAATAGCGGGCATGCTGGATACCGTTTTGGGCCGTCTGGAGGAATTCGTCGATCTCGCTGAACTTGCCCTCCCTGGCCAGGGAGGCCATGTAGAAGAGGTCGCCGCCGGCGGAAAAAGCGCCGGGCATGCCGCCGGCCTGGTTGCCGATCACCATGCCGACCCCGTTTTGGTCCACGTAGTCGAAGGCTTCCCCCATGAACTCCACGATCTCGCGGTTGATGGCGTTCATCTTGGTGTGATACTCGCAGCAGAAAACCCCGTCGCCGAGATCGATCAGCGAGGCCGATCGGCAGGAGTTGACCACTTTGTCGGCGCCCTTGAGAGCCGCCAGGGACACGATGTGGGGGCTGAGGGTAAGCTCCCGGTAGCCGCCGCCGTCAAGATCGTAGAAGGAGGTCCGCCCGTTTTGGATCTTGTAGAAGGCCGTGTGGCCCGCCGCCAGCATCTTGCGAACAGCGGCGGGCACCGGGATGCCCTCGGCTTCCATTTTGGCCACCGACTTTTCGAGGCCGATGGCGTCCCAGGTCTCGAAGGGCCCCATCTCGAAATTGTAGCCCCACTTCATGGCGTTGTCGATTTCGACGATGGTGTCGGAAATCTCGGGAATCCGGTTGGCGGCGTAAATCAGGCCCTCGGCCAAAACTTTCCAGGCAAAGCGGGCGCCGCGGTCCTCGCCGTAGACCACGGCCTGGATCTTTTCCGGCAGGCTTTTCGCCTTCTTGGCCGCCGCCAGGCAGGGGAAGTCGGGCGGCTCGTAGGGTTCGTATGCCAGCGTTAAGGGATTGATCACCGTGCGGACGGTTTTCCATTCCGGCGTCAGATCGGTCTTGTAGAACCCGGCCTTGGTTTTTTTGCCCAGCAGCTTCTTTTCGATCATGGCGTTGATGAAGGCCGGAATTTTGAAGTTGTCCCGCTGCTCATCGTCGACCACCAGCTCGTAGGTATTGGCGGCCACGTGGGCCATGGTGTCCAGCCCCACCAGATCGGTGGTTTTGAACATCGCGGTCTTGGGGCGCCCCATGGCGGGCCCGAAGAGGGCATCGACTTCCGGGATCGTGAAACCGTCGGCCACCATCTGCTGCATGGCCGTGACGATCCCGTGGACCCCGATGCGGTTGCCCACGAAATTGGGGGTGTCCTTGGCCCAGACGATGCCCTTGCCCAGGATGCGTTCGCCGAAATCGGATATAAAATCGAGAACTTCCGGAAGGGTCTGTTCGCCGGGGATCAGTTCCAGAAGCTTCATGTAGCGCACCGGGTTGAAAAAATGGGTCCCCATGAAGTGCCGGCGGAATTCCTGCGAGCATCCCTCCGACATGGCTTTCAGCGGGATCCCGGAGGTATTGGAGGAGACGATCGCAGCGGGTTTGCGAACCGGGTCGATGCGCTGCAGAAGGGCCTGCTTGATTTTCAGGTTTTCCACCACCACCTCGACGATCCAGTCGCACTCGGCCAGCTTGTGGAAATCATCCTCGAGGTTGCCGATGCTGATCAGCTCGGCGTCCCGGGGCTGCATCAGCAGCGCCGGCCGGGCCCGCAGAATGCCGTCCAGGCCGGCCCTGACGATCCGGTTGCGGGCCGCAGGGTCGTTTTTTTCGCTATCTGCGAGATCAAAGGGCACGATGTCCAGCAGCAGGGTCTTCACCCCGGCGCTGGCCAGCAAGGCGGCGATCCCGCCGCCCATGACGCCGGAGCCGATAACCGCTGCCTTCTTTATTTTTCTGATCATGATTCCCTCCTGAATTGAGACGTGGGCGCCAGTGAAGTCCTGGATGAATGAATACTCATTCATTTATCAAGGCCCGGCTGGGGCTGTCAAGCAAAAATTCCGGGAGGCCGGATTCGGCTTCCAATGGCTTTTTAAAACCAGTTTAAATTTGATTTTAGGTGGTATGCAGAACGGGATCGGGCGCAACCAGGGCCACAGAGGCCCACGCGACATTTATGAATTTAAATTCATTATGGGTGCGTCGATCCGGCCGAACGTCTGCCGCAGCCGGGGCCCCGCAGCGCGGTTTTGACTTGATCCGGCCCCCCGCTTCACCCTATACTTTATCGAAAATGGCCTTCCAGCCCCGGAGGCCGGTTCACATTCGCGCCCAATGGCGCCCCATAGGAACTCCCATGACCGGAATCAACGACATCGTTTTGGTCCACTTTGAAGAAAAACCGCTGAGCTTTGCGCGCGTCGAGGAGATCGCGGCCGACCATAAACCCGGCTGGTATCATGTCACCCTGCTGATGCTGCAGGTACCGCTGCAGGTGGTCACCTGGATTCTGCGGGAGGCCTATATCAACGGGGAGGAATTCACCATGAACGGCAAACG
>JBAPYE010000048.1:0-7464 GCA_049284575.1 Desulfobacterales bacterium | reverse complement strand
GGACGAGCCCACCGCCAGCGTGGATGCCGCCAGCGCGGAGCTGATCAAGGCGGCCGTCCTCGGGGCGCGCGACCGCTGGGGTACCACCCTGGTGATCGCCAGCCACGACCGGCAGTGGCTCTACGAGATCTGCGACGAGAGCCTGCACCTGTTTCGCGGGCGCATCTTGGAAAACGGGGCCGACAACCTGCTCTTCGGGCCCTGGCAGCCCGGGCCGGATGGTTACTGGCACAAGCTTCTGGCCGACGGCGGTCTGCTGCGGGTCCCGCCCCCGCCCGACGACCAGGCGGTGGGTGTGCTGGATGCCGCTGCGGTTTCCCTGGCCGCGCCCGGGGCTGCGTCGCGCCCGGGGTCGAACACCCTGGACGGGGTGATCTCGCGTCTGGTCCTGGAAAAACACACCCGCCGGATCGTGGCCACCATCAGCGTCGGTCTCCTGGCCCTGACCGTCAAGCTCGACCCCGAGCGGCTGCAGGCCCTCAAACTTTACCCCGGCAAAGCGGTGCGGATCGATTTTGCCCCGGAGGCCGTGGCCTGGTGCGGCCCCGCCTGAGAACGCGCCTTTCGGCGATGCCGACCCTCTCCCTCGCAAAATCCTGCAGACCGAAGAAAACCTGCGCCTCCAGGCCGCGGGGCTCAGACCAGGCCCTGGTCCAGCATGGCCTCCACCACCTTGACGAACCCGGCGATGTTGGCGCCGTTCATGTAGTTGCCCGGCGTGCCGTACTCATCGGCCGCCGCCAGGCAGACCTGGTGGATGCTTTTCATGATGGTTCTCAGGCGCTCTTCGACCTCTTGGCGCGGCCAGCTCAGGCGCATGCTGTTTTGAGACATCTCAAGCCCCGATACGGCCACGCCGCCGGCATTGGCGGCCTTGCCCGGGGCATACAGAATGCCGCTGTCCAGAAACAGAGTGATGCCCTCCGGGGTGGTGGGCATGTTGGCGCCTTCGCAGACCAAAGAGACCTTGTTTTTGATCAGGTTTTCGGCATCCCGGGCGTTGATTTCGTTCTGGGTGGCGCACGGCAGGGCGCCGTCTGCGGGGTGGTCCCAGAGTGGGTTGTGGTCCAGGGTCGGGTCCACCGGGGTGTAAACCACCCCGTCGTATTTTTCGGCATACTCTGCGATCCGGCCGCGGCGCACGTTTTTTAAAAATATGACGAAGTCCAGCTTGTCGCGGTCGATGCCGGCTTCATCGTAGACGTAACCGGAGGAGTCCGAGAGGGTCAGCACCTTGGCGCCTAAAGCGATGAGCTTCTCGGCGGTGAACTGGGCGACGTTTCCCGAGCCCGAGATCAGGCAGCGCTTGCCCTCCAGGGTCTGACGGCGGTTTGCCAGCATTTCGGCGGCAAAATAAACGCAGCCGTAGCCGGTGGCCTCCGGCCGGATCAGGCTGCCGCCCCAGTTGACCCCCTTGCCGGTCAGGATGCCGGTGAAGCGGTTGCTCAACTTTTTGTAGGTGCCGAAGAGGTAGCCGATTTCGCGGGCGCCCACGCCGATGTCGCCGGCCGGGACGTCGGTGTCGTGGCCGATGTGGCGAAAAAGCTCCTGCATGAAGCTTTGGCAAAAGCGCATCACCTCGCTGTCGGACTTGCCCTTGGGGTCGAAGTCCGAGCCGCCCTTGCCGCCGCCCATGGGAAGGGTGGTCAAGGCGTTTTTGAAGACCTGCTCGAAGGCCAAAAACTTCATGATCGAGAGCGTGACCGAGGGGTGAAAGCGCAGCCCGCCCTTGTAAGGGCCGATGGCGCTGTTCATCTGGACGCGAAAGCCGCGGTTGATCTGGATCTCCCCGCGATCATCCTGCCAGGGCACCCGGAACATCACCACCCGTTCGGGCTCCGCCAGGCGTTCGAAAACCTTCTGTCGCCGGTACTCGGGGTTGCGCTCCAACACGGGCCGAACCGATTCCAGCACCTCGCCCACCGCCTGGTGGAACTCTTTTTCACCCGGATCCCGGTTGGTGATCCGGTCCACGATCTCGTTCATGGGTCTCCTCCGTTGTAGGGATTAAAATCGCTGCGCAGGACCGTTTTCCGTCAAATTTCAATCTCATGGGTTTCGCCAGGGTGACATGGCGCACGAACTGACCGTCCCGGGCGGCCGGCAGGCCGGCGAGCCACTGCCAGTCGATGAAGTCCCCACCGTCCCTGGAAATGGTGATGTAGGGGATGCCCAGGGAGGTAATGTTGTGAAAAAAGTGGGTGCCTTGGGAGGGGTCGGCATGCAGCCGGGGGTGGGTGGTCTCCACGATCGCCCCCACGCCTGAAATGTCTTTCCATCTGACCGGGATGCCCAGCCAGTTGTCGGCCGATCCCCAACGGCCGGGGCCGATCAGCAGGTACTTGCGCCCTGCGGCCAGCAGCCGGCCGTTGAAGGCCGTGATTTCGGCCGCGATCGCCACGGTTTGGGCCGGGTCGAAAGTTTCGGGCTTGACATACACCAAGTCCCGGATGGTGTTCAAGCCCCCGATGCCCATCACCATGCTGGAGCAGCAGAATTTATGGTGCATTTCAGCGCTGTCGATCTCCTCTTCACCGGGCCATGCCGGTGCCTTGGCCATCGGGCGAATCTGAAGCAGCGCCAGGTTCGGCTGGATCTGATCCGCCGATGCCAGGTTGAGGGCGAATTCGATCTCCATCGGCCCGCCCATTCCCCGGTGTCCAAGCGCCAGCAGGTCCACCAGAATGGCCGGCAGGGGGATTGCGCCGTGTTTGAGAACGCTGGCAAAGGTGACCACCGGATAGTCCCCCCGGCCGAGGCGGTCACGGATGCGTTGGTCCTGCGGGCTGTAGCCGCTGGCAAAAAAACGCACCGCCGGGTGGTCGGCGGCCTGGTCGACCGTCAGTTTGACCAGCGCGTTCTGCCCCCCAAGCCCCCTTTCTTCGCTGCGGGCGGTCATCTTGAGGGCGAAAAAGGCCCGCTGGGCATTTTGCAGAATATCGGCCACCGTCGAAAACTGGGGCAACAGCTCCGGGTAGCGGGGGCAGAAGCGCAGCGTCGAGCCGCCCTCGACCACCGTTTTGCCCAGGCCCAGAGCAATGTGGGCGATGCCTTCCTCGGGCTGCATGGACCCCACCGGGTAGAAGTTGTGGGACTGCGCCACCCCCGCCAGGGCCGGATAGAAATAATCGCCGTGACGGGCGCCGGTGAGCGCCTGGACGATGACCGCCATCTTCTCCTCTTCGGTGCGGTGCAGGGTGCTGCGGAAAAGGGCGCGCGGGTTCTCGAGAAAAGTCGATGCCCAGACGAGCTTGACGGCGTTGATCAGGCGACCCAGCCGGATGGTGAGCTCCTCGTGGCAGTTGGGCAACATATAGGTGCTGTAGGCCCCCGCGAAGGAGTGGCCCTGGGCGTCCTCCAGCAGGCTGGATGAGCGCACTGCCAGGGGGTGGGTCACCTGTTGGAGATAGGCCTTGAGGTCCTCGCGCAGCCAGACGGGGAAGCGTGCGGCCAGGAAGGTCCCGCGAATGCTGCCGTCGTCGAGCCCCTCGGGGTTGAAATTGCGCAGGGCGTTGTCATCCAGAAAATCCTCGAAGCCTTCGGTGGCGATGACCAGGGTCTGGGGGATCGTGATGCGCACCCCCGGGTATTTTGCCTGCAGCCAGCCGTTTTCGCTCAACTGCGTGGCCAGGAAGGCCAGGCCGCGGGCCTTGCCGCCCATGGAACCCCGCCCGGTTTTGAAAAAACCGTTTTCGGTGTCGAATTTGGCCGGCACGAAGTCGGAGATCACGCCGCGCTGGCGCTTCTGGCGGCGCTCGCGCAGACTGGCAATCAGGTAGGCCTTGATGGCTGCCGCGGAGGGGAAATCGCTGGCCTTGAGAGGCCGCAGCCGGGAGGCCAGAAAAATTTCACAGCGGGCCATCAGCCAGTTGGAGAAATGGTTGTGGGTGGCATGGTAGAGGATCGACTCGTCCGGCACCGACGGCAGCACCTTTTCCAAGGCCTGGACGTCGTTGGCGCGGGCCACCTCGCGCCCGTCCGGCATCCGGAAGATAAACTCGCCGAAACCCAGGTAGCGGGTGAAAAACGAGCGGATCTCGGCGTTCAGTGAGGGCGAATTTTTGTTGACGAAGGCGGCCGCCAGGGCCAGCGCCCGCTGCCGGTTGCCTTCCTCATTGCTCAACACCAGAAAGGGGATCTCCGGTGATTCCTGCTGAATTTTGGACAGCAGCGCAAAACCGGCCTGGGGGTCCATCCGGCCATGGCGTTTGAAGCGCACGTCGGAAAAGACGCAGTGCATGTAAGGGCGGTAGCGGCGGAAAATATCCAGAGCCTCCTCGTAGGTTTCCGCCAGGAGGATCTTGGGCCGCGCCCGCATCCGGCGCAGCCGGTGCTCCGCGTTGACGGATTCTTCCATCACCGCCTGGGTCTGACCGACGATCTCCCTGTAGAGCAGGGGTAAAAAAGAAGAGTAGTAAAAGGGGGAGTCCTCCACCAGCAAAATGACCCTGACCCGCGCCCGTGCGGTATCGTGGGCCACGTTCAGAAGGTCTTCGACGCTCTTGATGATGGCCAGGAAAAGGTCGGAATTGCCCAGCCAGACGAATTGCTTGTCAATGGCGCGTCGGTCGGTGCCGCGTGGGTCGTTCAGCAGCTCGGTGCTGTGGGCCAGCAGGATGACGGGCAGATGCGGGTAACGGCGCTTGACCTGGCGCCCCAGGTCGTAGGGGTCCCGATCGCCCAGGCCGGGGTTTAGGATGACGAGATCGCAGGGCTCTTTTTCCAGGGCCGCAAGGGCTTCGGCGGCGGTGGCGACCCAGGTCAGGCGCGGCGGGCTGGAGAGGTTCAGCCCTTCGTATTCATGCACGATCCGTTCGGCCAGGCGCCCGTCCTCCTCCATGATGAAGGCCTCGTAGGGGCTTGAGATCAGCAGGATGTGATGCACCTTGCGGGTCATCAGGTCGTAGAAGACCTTGAAGGAGAGGTCGAAGTTGTCCAGCGCGTTTTGCGGTTCGGCCGCCATGGGGGTCACCTCTTCGGGGGTGGGCTGCGGCGCCGGAATCCAACCGCAGGCTTGACGATGGTATATACGCCGCGGCCCCGGTTGACAACCGCAAAGGCGCTGTAGTAGTTTCAGCTGACTTGCCCGGCTGCCGGTTCCGGCCACGGCGCCTGATGGCACCTCATCAAACCGGCCGCGACCTGGCGCGACCTGTCCCCGCTGCCGTGGAGCAGACGATTCGGCCATGAAAATCGCCCTCGCCCAAATCAACCCGATTGTCGGGGATTTCGATTACAATTTCAAAAAAATAAAAGACTTTGCCGGCAATGCGGCCGGTCGGGGATGCGATCTGGTGGTCTTTCCGGAGCTGGCCATTTCGGGCTACCCCCCCCGGGACCTGTTGGAGAAAAAGGATTTTGTCGCCGCCGGCCTGGCTTGCCTGGAGCGGCTGATCGTTACGGTTCATGGCATCGGGGTGGTCTGCGGGGTGGCCGACGTCAACCCGGCGGCCGCGGGCAACCCGCTCTTCAACAGCGCGGTGTTGTTTGAAGACGGCCGTGTGCTTCAGAAAGTCGCCAAACGGCTGCTGCCGACCTACGATGTCTTTGACGAGTGCCGCTACTTCGAGCCCGGTACGGTCTACCGGACGGTTGCCTACCGCGGGCGCCGGCTGGGACTGACGGTCTGCGAGGACGCCTGGAACGACAAGGACGTCTTCAAGCGCCGGATCTACCCGGCCGACCCGGTGGCCCTGCTGGTGGAGAGCGGGGCGGAGCTGATCGTCAACATTGCGGCCTCGCCCTTTCATGTGGGCAAAGATGCCTTCCGCAGCCGCATGCTGGCGACCATCGCCGGCAAGTACCGGCTGCCGCTGGTGTTCGTCAACCAGGTGGGCGGCAACGACAGCCTGCTTTTCGACGGCCTCAGCACGGCCTATGCGGCCACCGGGGAGGTGGCCGCCCGGGCGTCGGACTTTGTCGAGGACCTCGTGGTCTACGATCTGGAGACCGGCCGCGGGGGATGCCATCCGGCCGCCGCCTCGGAGGTCGCCGCCGTGCGCCGGGCGCTGGTCATGGGCACCCGCGATTACGTGACCAAGTGCGGCTTCGCCAAAGTCGTGCTGGGCTTGAGCGGCGGGATCGACTCCGCCCTGACCGCCGCCATCGCGGTGGAGGCCCTGGGGGCCGAGAACGTGCACGGCGTATTCATGCCGTCGCAGTACACCTCGCACGACAACTTCGAGGACACCGCCCGGCTGGCCGCCAACCTCGGCATCGCACTGACCACGGTGCCCATCGACGAGATGTTCCATCAGTTCCTGCGGCAGCTCTCGCCCGGGGGTGATACCGACGCCCCGGGGGTGACCGAGCAGAACATCCAGGCCCGGATCCGGGGGACGATCCTGATGGCCTACTCCAACCGCGACGGCTCGCTGCTCTTGACCACCGGCAACAAGTCGGAACTGGCCGTGGGCTACTGCACCCTTTACGGCGACATGAGCGGCGGCCTGGCCGTGATTTCGGATGTTCCCAAAACCATGGTCTACGAAATCTCCCGGCACTTCAACGCCAAGCGCGACGTGATTCCGGCGCGCATCATCGCAAAGGCCCCCTCGGCCGAACTCGCGCCCGGGCAGACCGACCAGGACGACCTCCCGCCATACGGGGTCCTGGACGAAATACTGAAAGCCCACGTCGAAGACCTCAAAACCGTCGATGAAATCGCCGCTCTGGGATTTGAACGCGCCCTGGTGGTGGAGGTCATCGGACGCATTGTGCGCAACGAGTACAAACGCCATCAGGCCGCTCCCGGCCTGAAAGTCACCTCCAAGGCGTTCGGCTACGGCCGGCGCTATCCCATTGCCCACGGGTTCCGGCCCGGCAGCGCCCACAGCCGGTAGCCGGCCAACGGGGGCGCCGCCGGAGGCCAGCCCTCAAGGAAATTTTCCATGTCCAGCACGTTTGGCACCCTCTTCAGGGTCACCACCTTCGGGGAGTCCCACTGCAAGGGCGTCGGCGCGGTCGTCGACGGCTGCCCGCCGCGGATGGCCCTCAGCGAGGCCGACATCCAGCCCCAGCTCGACCGGCGCCGGCCGGGGCAAAGCCGGCTGACCACCGACCGCAAGGAAGCCGATGCCGTGACGATCCTCTCCGGCGTCGAAAACGGTTACACCCTGGG
Organism: Desulfobacterales bacterium; assembly: GCA_049284575.1. Classification (GTDB taxonomy): domain Bacteria; phylum Desulfobacterota; class Desulfobacteria; order Desulfobacterales; family JAABRJ01; genus JAABRJ01. The sequence continues at coordinate 344 of JBAPYE010000048.1, read as the reverse complement.
GACGCCCATCGCGCTTTTGGTGGCCAACCGCGACCAGCGCCCGGCCGACTACCGGGACCTGCAGTTCGTTCCGCGGCCGTCCCACGCCGACTTCACCTACCAGATGAAATACGGGATCCGCGCCTCAAGCGGCGGCGGCCGCTCCAGCGCGCGCGAGACCATCGGGCGGGTGGCGGCCGGCGCGATTGCCGAGAAATATCTGCGGGAGGCCTTCGGGGTCGAGATCGTCGCCTGGGTTGAAGCGGTGGGCGAGCTGAGTGCCGCCGGAATCGACCCGGAAACGGTCAGCCGCGAGGCGGTCGATGCCAGCGCGGTACGCTGCCCGGAGGGCCGCAGTGCCGAAG
>JBAPYE010000047.1:0-8815 GCA_049284575.1 Desulfobacterales bacterium | reverse complement strand
CTCTTCGGCAGCTACAATTTCGTCTTTCAGGGCGCGACCAAAAAGATCGCCTTTGCCGACGGCCTGGAGGGCGAGCCGGTGGTGCCGGTCCAGGCGGTCACAGCGATCGTTTACTGCGCGGCGGCGGTGGTCGGGCTTGCGTTTTTTTTCGGCCAGTGGTATCAAGCCACTTTTTTGGAGGCGGTGGTGGTCACCCAGGTCTGGCGTTTTTTTTCCGAGTTCCTGCGGGCGGATTACCGCGGGGCCGGGCGGATTTCCAAATATCAGACCATGAGCCTGGTGGCCGCCGGCGCCGCGGTGCCCTTCGCCCTCCTTTGCCCGCCCTCGGCTGCGGCCGTTGACATCCTGGCCGGGCTGCGGAGCCTCTGGCAGCCCGGCGTGCTGGTTTTTCTGCAAGCGTTGTGGCTGTTTGCGTTTCTCTACACCGGCCGAAGCCAGGTGACCGGCGCCAAGATCCACTTCCACGTTCTTCAGGACCGTATCTGAGGCCCGCTTCGAGATGTCACCCACCGAATTCATCTCCGCCTACGGTTATGCCGCCGTTTTTTTCGGGGCGCTCGTCGAGGGCGAAGCCGTCCTGATCGTGGCGGTGATGCTGGCCCGCCAGGGCTGCCTGGAGCTTCCCGCCGTGATGGCGGCCGCCCTGCCGGGCGCCCTTTGCGGCGATCTGTTGCTCTTTGGCCTCGGTCGCATCGGCGGACAGGCGCTGCTGGCGCGCCGGCCCCTGTGGCAGGCCCGCCTGCAGCGGGCGCAAGGCCTTGAGCGGCGCTGCCGTCTGCCGCTGATCGTGGGGTTCCGGTTTCTGTATGGGTTGCGAACGGTGATCCCGGTGGCCATCGGCATGGGGTCCATCGGCGGACTGCGCTTCCTGCTATTGGACAGCGTGGGCGTCTTGATCTGGGCGGGCCTGACGGCAGCGGCCGGCGTCCTGCTGGCGGACGTTTGGTCGGTTCACCTGGCGGCCCTGCCCCAGGCTCGCTGGGCGCTCCTGGCGGCCGTGCCGGTCGCCCTGGGCCTCTGGTGGGCGCTGCGTCGGCAACCGACCATCACCCCCAAGAAAGCCCCGATTTTTCAGCTGCGCCCACCATCCGGTCCCTTCCCCGAATCCCCTCCCCAGGGCTGAAAGCCCCCGCCACATCCCGAGCACAGACCTTGATCCCATCGCCGGTCTCATGTATGAAAAGATAATTGCTGGCCGATTCCTCGATGGGCTTCCGCCTCTTGCGGAAGTCTCCAATGCCGTTCGAATCGATTCACCGGTGAAAGTGTCGCCATGGGGAACTACTGCCTGGCGTTTCAACTCCAGAACCCGGAACACCTGCTGGCAGTTTTCGGGGAAAAGCTGATGACCGCCGTTCAGGACGATCTGACGCGGGATTTTGCAGCGGTCGCCCGCCGCCTGCTGGAACGGCACATTCTCCTGGGCGGTATGCGGACCCCGGCAGGCGGCTTGTGGTACCAGATTTTTGCATTCACGCGCCCGGCCTGGTCGGGTTCCGACCGGGAACAGCGCCAAAGTCTGGCTGCGGCCGCAGCGGAGTTGATTCGGAAAGCGGTCCTGAAGAATTTCGGCCCGGCCACCGGCGGCCGGCTGCGGGTCAAGACGGCGATTCTGCCCCTGCCTGAAGAAAAGATGCCGGCGGCGGCGCTCGATCGGCTGGTGGCCCGATTGCTGGCGGGGGCCCCGGACGACGGCCGCCGGGATGCGGTCCTCACCCGGGCGCAATTTCAGGCGCTGATCGCAAACGACCTGTTTCTCACCTACCTGCAGCCGGTTTACGCGCTTGTCCAGCAAAAGGTCATCGGCTTCGAGGCCCTGGTCCGGGGTCCCCTTGACAGTCGGGTCCACAGCGCCGCCGATTTTCTGGGGGCCGCGTCCGGCGTGGGGCTGCGGGATGCAGTCGAGTTGGCCTGTGTCGCCGGGGCGCTCGCCTGGGGACTCAAACTGCCCGCACCCCTCTGGATTTTCATCAATATCTCGCCGGCCATGATCCGGCGCCCGGATTTTTTCAAACTGGTCACCCGTCCTGACTATCGCACCATCCGCTCCCGGGTGGTGCTGGAATTTACCGAGCACCTGCCCCTGGAAGAAATTGACAGGCTCAAGGGGGCTCTCAGGGAACTCAAAGATCTGGGTTTCCGTCTGGCGCTGGACGACACCGGCTGCGGCTTCTTCGACCTCCAGACCGCCAAAACCCTCAGGCCTGAAATCGTCAAGCTCTGCATCACCGTCACCAGCCGGGTGGGGCGTCAACTGGGCATCGCCCAGGAGATCCGCCACACCGCAGAGGTCATCGCGGGGCTCGGCGGCCGGCTGCTGGCCGAGGGGGTGGAGCGCAAACAGCAGGCCGATATCCTGCGGCAATGCGGGGTGAGCCTTGCCCAGGGGTTTTATTACGGCCGGCCCGGACCGGCCGAGGAGTGGGTTAACACCCTGGAAGCCCTTGAAATCAGCGCCACCGAGGGCTGAATGCCACCGGGGGTCGGGCCCGTTCCCCGAGCCCGGCGAAGAGTGCTGGAGGATGAAACTTTCGACGCAGGTCCTTATGCACGCCAGCCGCACCATCCTGCACCTCGACATGGACGCTTTTTTTGCAGCCGTCGAGCAGCGCGACAACCCCGCGCTGCAAGGCCGGGCGGTCATCGTCGGCGGCCTTTCGGACCGCGCGGTGGTGACCACCGCCAGCTACGAGGCCCGCCGGTATGGGGTGCACTCGGCCATGCCCATGTTCAAGGCCCGCCGCAAATGTCCCCAGGCCGTCATCGTCGTCCCCCGCAAAGAGCGTTACAAACAGGTGTCGCGGGTCGTCATGGACCTGCTGCGGGAGTTCACGCCCCTGGTGGAACCGGTTTCTATCGACGAGGCCTACCTGGACGTCACGGGCTGCGAGCGCCTCTTCGGTGCTCCGCCGCAGTTGGCCGCCAGAATCAAGGCCCGCATCCGTGAAACCGTCGCCCTGACCTGCTCCATCGGGATTGCGCCCAACCGTTTCCTGGCCAAGATCGCCTCGGACATGCACAAACCCGACGGGCTGACCCGCATTTTTCCCGAGCAGGTCCTCGCGTTTACCGAAACCCTGCCGGTGGGCAAGGTGCCGGGAGTCGGGCCGATGACCTTCGAGACCCTCCGGCGGCTCGGGATGCAGACTCTCGGGGATCTGCGGCAGTGCCCCGAAAGCCTTCTGGAGCGGCGGCTGGGGCGTTTCGGCCGGCGCCTCAAGGCGTTGGCCTTCGGCGTGGACAACACCCCGGTGGTGCCTTGGGCACCGGCCAAGTCGGTCAGCAGCGAGGACACCCTGGCCGTGGATACCGCCGAGGAGGCGATCTTAAGGGGCCGGCTGCTGCTGCAGGCCGAAACCGTCGGCGTGCAGCTTCGTAAAATGGGCCTGCGGGCCAAGACCATCACCCTGAAACTCAAATATGCCGATTTCAGTCAGATCACCCGCAGTGTGTCCCTGCCGGGCCCCACCCAGGCGGCCGAAACCATTTTCGGGGCCGCCGTTAACTTGCTGCAGGCCCAGCCCCTCACCCGCAAGGTGCGCCTGATCGGCGTCGGCGCGTCGCATCTTTTCCCGGAATCCGCGCCTTCACAGCTGACGCTCTTCGGGGACAGCGCCGACCGCAACGCCGACTGGGAAAAGGTCGATCAGGCGGTGGATGCCATCACCCGCAAGTTCGGCCGGGGAACGGTCCGCAAGGCATCCCTTTAAAATCGATGGCCGCTCAAGCGTGGGGGACATCCCGGCCGCCCGGCGCCTTGACAGCGGACCGTGCGATGCTACCTTGAAACAGGTGCGCGCAAAGGCTTGAATCTTTTGGGAAGGCTGTGGCGGGAACGCGTGACCGGTCCTGCCGGCCGGGGAGGCTGCCGTGAAAAGAACGCTGTTAACGACGTGTATGGGGCTGTTGCTGATATTCGGGGTGTCGGGCTGTGTCGGCGAGCGGGGCGCGCCGGACGATGCCGGCATCGCTCAGAAGGTGGCGGCGGCCTATGGCGTGCAAGGCTTTCACGAAATCGACGGTCTGCGCTTCACCTTCAACGCGCTGATCGGGGATAAAACGGTTCGCCGTGCCTGGCAATGGGACCCCAAGAGCGACCGGGTGACGTTTCTTGGCGCCGAAGGCCCGGTCAGCTTCGACCGCCGCTCGGTCTCGGCGGCGTCTCCCGAAGAGCTGCGCAAGCTGGATGCGGCTTTCATCAACGACCAGTACTGGCTGCTCTTCCCGCTGCACCTGGTGTGGGATGAGGGCCTCACGCTGGCGGACCTCGGCCGCCATCCGCTGCCCCTGGGCGGCGGCAGCGCCCGGCGCCTGGTGGTGACCTACCCGCCGTCGGTGGGCTACACGCCGGGGGATGTCTACGAGTTGTTTGTGGGTGAGGATAACCGCATCCGCCAGTGGGTCTACCGCCGCGGCGGGTCTCCCGAGCCGACCCGGACGGCAACATGGGAGGACCACCGGGCCCTCGGGCCGCTGGTGCTGTCCCTGGATCACCGGGTGCCCGACGGCAGCTTCCGGGTGTGGTTTACCGACGTGGCGCTGCGTCTCGCGGGCAGCCCCGACTGGTTGACGCCCGGATGACCCAGGTTCAACGCGGCCTGCGGGAAGCCCGGGTTTCATGACCGGGATGGTCGGCCGGCGCCGGTCTCCAGGGCGGCCGGAACCGGGCTTTCACGAGAAGCCGTTTTTTCGCCCCAGATTGATGCCGATGGCCTCCGCGCAGTGGATCACCTGGGAGGTGAGCGGAACCGTGCGGCACTTTCCGGCAATCTCCGAGAGCGGCACCAGGACGATCTCCGGGGTGCGCAGGGCCACCATGTTGCCGAATTCCCCCCGGGCTGCGGCCTCCACCGCGCGGCTGCCGAGACGCGTGCCCAGCACCCGGTCGAAGGCGCACGGCGAGCCGCCCCGCTGGATGTGCCCCAGCACGGTGCAGCGGACCTCGAGAGCGATGTGCTCCTGAATCTGGGCGGCGAGAAAAAAGCCCACCCCGCCGAGCTGCGGTACGCCCTGAAGGCGGGTGGCACCACTCTCCTGGGCGATGGCCGACCCGCCCTCCTCGTGGGCACCCTCGGCCACCATGACGATGCTGTAGGGGCTTCCGCCCTCCGCCCGCAGCCTGACCTTTTCCACGATATTCTCAATCCGGTAAGGGATTTCGGGAATCAGGATGACGTGCGCGCCCCCGGCAATCCCGGCCTCCAAGGCGATCCAGCCGGCGTTGCGGCCCATGACTTCCAGGATCATCACCCGCCGATGGCTGCGGCCGGTGGTGTGCAGACGGTCCATGGCGTCGCTGGCCACCTCCACGGCGGTTTGAAACCCAAAGGTGTAGTCGGTCATCTCCAGGTCGTTGTCGATGGTCTTGGGAATGCCGATCACCGGCACGCCGATCTGATGCAAGCGGTGGGCGATCTCCATGGTGCCCTCACCGCCGACCACCATCAGGCAGTCCAGCCCGAGTTCCCTGAAATTTTGGAAGGCCCGGTCGGAATAGTCATGGATGCTAATGCTGCCATCGGAGGCGTATTCACGGTATTCAAAAGGGTTGCCCTTGTTGGTCGTGCCGAGAATGGTGCCCCCGAGGGTCAGGATGTCCCGCGTCGAGCGGATGGTCAGCTCCTGGGTGCGGTTGCGCACCAGCCCCTCGAACCCTTCTTCGATGCCGATCACCGTGCAATTTTCCTGGATAATGGCCGCTCGCGTGACGGCCCGGATGACCGCATTCAAACCGGAGCAGTCGCCGCCGCCGGTCAGGATACCCACTTTTTTGAGTGCCATGGGAGTTTCCTCGCAAAAGAATTGTGGGGTTAAATGGGAGGTGCTGCCCCGACCTGGTCGGTGAGGCGCGTGAAATTGCCGGCACCGCTGAACAGCAGCCAAAGCGCACATATGAGGCTTCGGCTCGCGATAAAGTGCATGCCCCCTATATCTTTGAAATCGCAAGGCATGTCAAACTCAATTGTTATTTTGCCCGGTGGGAACAGTCAGCCGATTCAACAGCCGCCGCAGCCACTTGTTTCAAAATCGCAACAAATTTATCGTTTGCGAGGAGAACGCTAATCTCAAGGAACTGGTGGGCGGGGCATTGATCCGTTCCATGGGCGGCTGGTCAAGGAGTTGACGGGCGAAATCGGTCTGTTCCTGGCGGAAACGGCCAGGCCAATAGACTTTTCGACTTCCGCGCTGTGCAGTGGTCCGTTGGGTCATTGAACTCCTTGCGGTTGTGCTGGTTTACGGTTTATTCACTGTTCAAATCCACGCCCATCGGTCTTGATGAACTCGATGGTGTTAACGATCATCTCGAAACTGCTCCGGTTTTCCCCCTCGTCAGTCTTCCATTTGGATTGCTGCAGATACCCGACGACAGCGATCCGGGCCCCTGAGTGGAGATACTTTTCCGCGACCTCGGCGTTCTTGTTGAAGCACACGCATTTGATCCACCCCGTTTTCTCGCGTCCCGATTTAAAGGCCAAGGAAAAGGTGGTGACCGGATCCCCCTCACTGCTGAAAAAGATTTCTGGGTCGTTTCCGAGATTGCCAGTCAATACGAGTTGATTGATCATGAATGAGGCTACTTTCTGTACTGGGGTTGATTGACGGAATTAAAAAGAAGGAAAAAGGGATGGGTGTCAGGTATTGATATATATAGATGTCAGGAGTTTAAAATGGCGGGGTTCGGAAAAGGGGAGTTCGATTTCAAATGGAAATTTCATACTGCCAGTAATAGCAGGTGAAAACCATAGATGGGCCCCTGAAACCGGTGGTCTTTTTAATGTTGAGCGCTTTTAGCAGTGGATCGATTGAATATGAGGCGGGTGTTTTAGGTGTTCAGGGGTGTTTACATCCAGGGTAAACACATGCAGAGGCCACAAAACGTTATCAATCAATGGTTTGCGGAGGTAAAAGTCGAGGTGTTCAGGTGTTTAGGCTGTTTTGTCATTTGAATAATACATGCGGGGATGTGAGCGGAGATGGCTCGCACCACTCTTCAATTCAGATAGACGACACAAATCATTAAAATTCATAAAGTTGTAGGTAGTTGGAGTATCCTGCGGTTTTAATAGCGCGAATTTTTTATAGATAGATCGACCTAATCACAATAATATTTGAAAAAAGCCAACCACCAGATGTTGTGGTTGGCTTTTTTATCTATTGCACCGGGGTGAAGCTACCAGCCTCTTGGCGCTGGGGAAAATCCTTGAAGGTACCCATGAATTCAGCGACGAGATTTTTGACTGGCACCATCACATACATATGACGGACGAGCCAGTCATCGTAATACGATGAATCCTCCGGTGCCACCTCAAACGGATCGGCCCGAAGATCGATGATAAGAGGTGCCTTTCGCGTTTCCTGCTCGAAAAACCACGAGCCAATGCCGTCACGGGTTTGTGTCGAGAAGTGGAATTTAAACGCCTTATAGCGCATGGCTCCAAGCGATCCGTCATCTACGAAGGCGAAGAATAAATCCCGTGGCCCCGAATCCACTTTCCCTTCCAGGTATGGCAGGAAGTTGTAGCCATCGATGTGGACCTTAAAGTTTTTGTCTCCAACCTGATTCCCCTTGAGCAGCTTCTCCTTTATTTTGTAATCACCAACCGCAGCCAGCAAGGTCGGCAAGCAATCTTCCAGCGAGATGATTTCGTTGGATACCCGGCCACCTTTAATCTTCTCCGGCCAGCGTATCATGAAGGGAACACGGATGCCTCCCTCCCATGTGGAAGCTTTTTCACCTCTGAAAGGACTGGTGCCACCGTCCGGCCACGAAAACTTCTCCGCGCCGTTATCGGTGGTGTATATGACTATGGTATTCTCTGTGATCCCAAGATCGTCGAGCTTTTTGAGGAGTTGTCCAATTTGACCGTCATGCTCGACCATGCCGTCGGCATAGATGCCGCGACCGGTTTTCCCTTCGGATTCTTTTTTCAGGTGAGTGAAAATGTGCATTCGCGTTGAGTTAAACCAAACGAAAAAGGGTTTTTCAGCCTTGTGCTGGCGGTCGATAAAATCCAAGGTAGCCGTGAGAAACTCTTCATCAATGGTTTCCATGCGTTTTTTCGTTAGCGGACCGGTATCTTCAATTTTACCATCGGCACTTGACTTGATAACCCCACGCGGCCCGAATTTCTTGCGAAATTCCGGGTTCTTCGGGTAATCGGGATCTTCGGGTTCCTCCTCGGCGTTGAGGTGGTAAAGGTTGCCGAAAAATTCATCGAAGCCGTGATTGGTGGGCAGAAATTCATCGAGGTCGCCGAGATGGTTCTTTCCGAACTGACCCGTGGCGTACCCGTGAGGCTTGAGGAGTTCAGCGATGGTTGGATCCTCTTTCTGGAGGCCGATGGGTTCACCTGGCATGCCAATCTTCAGAAGCCCTGTCCGTTTGGGTGACTGGCCTGTTATGAAAGCGGCACGACCAGCTGTGCAACTCTGCTGACCATAGGCATCGGTGAACATTACACCTTCTTTGGCTATTCGATCAATATTGGGAGTCTGGTAGCCCATCATGCCATGGTTGTAATAACTCGGATTGAACCAGCCAATATCGTCACCCATAATGACGAGGATGTTCGGTTTGTCGGTCTGGGCGAAAGCAAGGCTTCCAAGTATTAAAAGCAAAACTGTGGGGATAATGAATAAAATGCTCTTTTTCCATTTCATTTGCTTCCTCCTTTTGTGTTTATATATGAGCGCTGTAAACCAGCAATCATTCATTTTCTTTTGACGTCCTTTTTACAAGAAACAAAATCATACTATGACTTAAAGATTCATTGGCACACGAAAACTTAAAAACTAATACGAACGATATTCACGT
>JBAPYE010000046.1:0-5576 GCA_049284575.1 Desulfobacterales bacterium | reverse complement strand
CCCGGGCCCCGATGGTCGAAACCGTCGTCACCATGTGGTTGAAGCTGGTGTCCAGGCGGCTGATGGAACGCTCGATGCCGTCGATGTCGCCGCTTGTTAGATACCCCTTGAGATCCACCAGGGTGTCGAAGATCCCCCACTGGGCCTGGCGGTCGCTGGTGTGGGGGCCCGCCCCGGTGGCGTCGGCGGCGGCGAAGCCCAGGTCGGGGGCGATGCTAGCACCCGCATGGGGGCCGCTTTGACACAGCAGCTCCAGCTGCCCGGCACCCCCCCGGGCGATGGTGTAGCCGCCGCTGGCCTCGTCGTAGGCCACCGCGTATTCAACAACGCCGCCGGCAGTGGCCGACGCGTTTTCCATTTCCCGTTCGATGATCCCGGCCAGCTCCGTGTGGGAATACTCCCCGTCGGGGACGGTAGCCGTGAGCGGGTTGACCCCGTCCTCGCTGAAATCCAGCCGGTTGTTGGTGTCGTTGACCGCCAGGGTGGCGTCCCAGAAGACCGCCGCACCGTCGTGGCCGACCGCCACGGCGGCGTCGCTGCCGGTTTTGACGGCAAATTCGGTGTGGTTGCCGCTGTAGGTGAGCGGCGGATCCTGGGCTTGATCAAGCTCAAAGGGCTTGAGGTTGGTCCGGCTGCCGGCAAAGATGTAGCTTCCGTTGACTGACGTGTTGGCCAGCTCTTCCATCTGCAGCAGGATCCCCTCGATCTGCTCCGCGGCATCGGCCCGGTCGGCGTCGCTGACGCCGCCGTTGACCATCTGGATCGAGAGGGTCTTGGCCTCGGTGATCAGATCCTTGGCGGTTCCCAGGGCGGCCTCGCCGGCATTCAGCCAGGTGCGCCCCGTGGCGATGTTGCGCGCCAGCTGGTCGATGTTGGAGAGGCTGGAGCGGATCGAAAGCACCTGGCTGAGGCCCACGGGGTCATCGGAGAGGGTGTTGATCCGCTTTCCGGTCACCACGGCGGTGTTGGCCGCGTTGAGATTCGTGGTGATCTTGCCCAGCTGATAGGTGGTCCCGCCGAAGGTTGTGACCGTCGGAACACGCATTGGGAGGGTCCCCCTTTTTATGCTGCGGCCCGCAGGCCGCCGCTTCTAAACGTCAGATCTTAGCGCGAATTGATCAGGGCGATCAGCATCTCGTCCGACACGCTGAGCAGCTTGGAGGCCGCCGTGTAGGCCTGCTGATACTTGATCAGGTTGATCATCTCCTCGTCCAGGGAAACCGCCGACACGCTGTCGCGCTGCTGCTGCAGGGAGTTGACCATCAGCCCGGCGGACTCCTGGGACTGGTAGAAACGCAGGGCCTGCAGCCCCATAGAGCCCACCATCCGGCCGTGGAAACCCTCCAGGGTGGAGGTGAAGGCGGTGGCGGTCGCGGCGCGGCCGCGGGCAAAGGTCCACTGGGCGATCCCGTAAGTGTCGTGCTGCACGTCGGCCAGGGCCAGGGCGTTGCGGTTGTCACCGGCGCTGATCTCACCGCTGGCAGCGTCGATCCGGGCGGCGGCAATTAAGGACTTGTCGGCCAGAAGCCCGTTGACCGAGATCCCGGCGGCATCCTCGCCCGCAAAGAAGGTGTTGAAGCCCAGGGCGGCGGCCAGGCCGGAGTCGTCAAACCCGTCGTCACCGAAGGCGAAGCGGACATCGCCGGATTGGGCGCTGAAGACCAGGCGGTTGTCGGCCACCGAGGCCGCCACCACCGGGGTGCCACCGAACTGGGCGCTGACCGCGGCGTTGAAGGCCGTGGCGAAATCGTTCAGGGTCCAGTAGTCGCTGTCCAGCTGGATCACCACGGCGTCATAACCCGGCGGGCTGGTGCGGTTGTCCTGGATCCACAGCTTGAAATCCTTGGCGGTGTCGACCTTGTCGCCCATGGGCAGGGTCGTCAGCAGCCCGCTGGGGTCGGTGGCGTAGGCGCCAGTGACCGTCCCGCTGAAATATTCCAGCCCGACCCCCTGGCTGTGCACCTGGTTGACCGCCCAGGCAAACTCCTGGGCCAGGCCGTCCAGTTCCGCCTGGTATTTGGGCAGCACTTCGTCCTGAATCTCCAGCCATCCGTGGAGCTGCCCCCCGGCGATCTTGTCGGAGATGTCCACTGCGCCGCCGCTGGAGTTTTGCCAGAGGATTCTTCCGCCGGCGAGTTCCAGCGGGTAGCTGTCCGCTGAGCTGACCACGGGAAACCCCTTGGCCACGGTGACCGTCAGGGAGCCGTCGGGCTGCTCGAAGGAGCGTGTGTCGATCAGCTCGGAGAGCTCGGTCAACAGGGCGTTGCGTTCGTCGCGCAGGCTGTTGGCGACCTGGTTGACTTCCAGGCCGATGATCTGGTTGTTGAGGGCCGCGATGTTGGCGCTGATGGCGTTGATGCGGTCCACCGCCGGCGTCATCTTGGCGGTCAGGTCCGCCGCCATCTGGGCGAGCTGGGCGCTCAGGGTGTTGAACAGATCGGCCACCTGGCACCCCTTTTCATAAACCGCTTCGCGTTCGGCGGCGCCCGAAGGATTGTTGGAAAGGTCCTGCCAGGCGTTCCAGAAGGCCGCCATCTGGGTCCCTAAAGAGTTTTCGGTGTTTTCGGTGAAAATGCCCTCCAGGACATTCATGAACAGGGAGGCTTCTTTGAAGCCCGCCAGGCCGGACTTGGCGTCGATCAGGCGGTTTTCGAGGAGCTGGTCGGCCGCCTGCTGAATGGCCTCGACGGCGACTCCGGTGCCCAGCAGGAACCCCGCGATGGACACCGGCAGCGTGGGCGTCTGGGGCGCACTCTGGCGGCTGTAGCCCGGGGAGTTGACGTTGGCGATGTTGTTGCCCACGACGTTCAACCCCAGCTGCTGGGCCGCCAGCGCGCCCTTGGCGGTATTCATGACCATTGCGATGCCGGACATCTCAAACCTCCTGGTGCAGGAAAAGGGTGCGTTTCGCAAAGCCCCCGGCGGGCTGACAGCGGCCGTAGCCGCTGCGCGCGTCCTCGTGGGTGACGATGGTGCCGATGAGGTCCGCCACCATGGCCAGCCCGTCATCGAGCAGCCGCCGGTTGTGGGCCGCCAGGGCGCGGATACGGTCTTTCAGGTTCAGCAGTTCAACGGCCAGGGGCCGCAGCACGCGGCCGTCTGCCACCGGCAACGCCGCCAGGAGTTGCGCCAGGGTGAACGTCGCGGCGTCCAGCCCGTGGGGTATCCCGGCCGCCGTCAGGGCCGCCGGGAGCGCCGCCCGCCGCTTGCCCAGATCGTCGGCCAGCGCCTGTTTGCGCGCGTTCAGGGCCCACAGGGCAGTCACGTCAGGGGTGATGATGCAGGCCTTCTCCTGCTCGAAAACCGCCGCCAGTTCATGGTAGAGGACTATTTTTTGCTGAAAAAGGATTAGGAGTTTTTCTTCCAGCTGGTCCATAAAGCTGCTCCCCGCCCGAAGGCGCTTCTCATGACTGTTTATCGGCTGGCTGCGGATTTTCTACACCCTGGGATGGGGCCGCAGCCGCCTTGGCGCGTTCGGCCATCTGGCGGTAAAGGCGCTCCCCGATGCCCAGCCCCTTGGCGCGGCTCACCCGGGTCGCAATTTCCTGGTAATACAGGGAGTCGTATACCTCCCGGCCGGTACCGCCGTCCAGCAGCCCGTCATGGCGCAGGGTGCGGCGCATGGCCTCCAGCATGCGGTTGACCAGGATGGCCTCGAAATCCGCACACGCCTCCCGCAGCTTCGGGTCGTCGGTTGGGTGCGATGCGCCCGCGCGTTTGACCCGCGCGGCCAGCTGCTCCGTCACCAGATTGTGGGTGACGCTCTTGAGATCGATGGGGTCGCTCATATGATTTCCAGCTCCGCCTGCAGCGCGCCGGCCGCCTTGATGCTTTGAAAGATGCTGATCAGGTCGCGCGGGGTCACCCCGATGGCGTTCAAGGCCCGCACCAGCTCGCCGATGGTGGAACCCCCGGGCACGACCATCAGCTCGTTGTCCTGCTCCTTGATCTGGATCTCGGTCCGCGGGGTCACCACCGTCTCCCCCCGCGCCAGCGGCTCGGGCTGGGAGACGTCAAAGGCTTCCTGGATGGAAATGCTCAGGTTGCCGTGGGCCACCGCCACGGTGGCGATCCGCACGTTTTCGCCCATCACCACCGTCCCGGTCTTCTCGTTGACCACGATGCGGGCCACGCTGTCGGGGGTCACGCTGAGGGTTTCGATGCGCGCCAGAAAGCCGGGGACATTGTTTTGAAAGCCGTCGGGCACCTGGACTTCCAGGGTCCCGGAATCAAGCGCGCTGGCCAGGGCGCCGCCCAGGGCCTGGTTGATGGCATCCGAGACCCGCACCGCGGTGGTGAAATCCGGCTGAAACAGGGTCAGCGTCAGCTCCTGCCGCCCGGCCAGGGCAAAGGGTATTTCCTTCTCGACCGTGGCGCCCCCCGGGATATTGGCGGCCAGCAGATGGTTCTGGGTGACCGCGCTGCCGGTGGTGCCCGTGGCGCCGAAGCCGCCCACCGAAACCGGTCCCTGGGCCAGGGCGTAGACCTCACGGTCCACCCCGCGCAGCGGGGTCAGAAGCAGGGTGCCGCCCACCAGGCTCTTGGCATCGCCGATGGAGGAGACCAGCACATCGATCTTGTTTCCGATGCGCGCAAACGGCGGCAGATTGGCGGTGACGATCACGGCCGCCACGTTTTTGACCTTGACGTCGTTTGGGTCCACGTGGACGTTCATGCGCTCCAGCATGTTGACCAGCGATTGGATGGTGAATTCGGTCTTGTTGTTGTCGCCGCTGCCGTTTAACCCCACCACCAGGCCGTAGCCCACCAGCTGGTTGGGACGCACGCCCTTGACGGCGGCGATGTCCTTGATGCGCGCGGCTTCCACCGGCGCCACGGCCGCCAGCAAGAGCACGAGCAGGAGCATCACACCCGGCACAAGCGGTTGCACTCGGTCGGTTGCAGGCCGTTGGGGGCGCCTTGAGAGGTTCTGCTTCATTTCAGGCTTCCTCGGTTTTAGAAGGGCCAAATGTGATCGAGCAGCCGGGTGCCCCACCCCGGCTTCTGTTTGTCCGCCAGCACGCCCCGCCCGTAATACTCGATGCGGGCATCGGCCAGGTAGACGGATTTGACCCGGTTGTCGCTGCCCACGTCCTCTGGCCGCGCCACACCTGAAACGACGATGAACTGGACCTCGTTGTTGACCTTCATTTCCCGGCGCCCCAAGAGCACCAGATTGCCGTTCGGCAGCACCTCGGTGACCTGCGCCCCGATGGAGGCCGTAATCCGGCCGCTGCGGTCGCTGCTCCCCTTGCCCTCGAACTCGCTTCCCATCTGGGCCTTGAAGAGCTGACCGGTGATGTTTCCCTGAAGGTCGCGGCCCAGGTAGTTGTTTTTGGCGTAGAGGCTCTCCATCAGCCCCAGGGCGCTTTCGATGCTGGCATCGATGCTCGAGGAGCGATCGGCCTTGGTGTTGGCATCGATCTCCGAGGAGGTGTTTTCGATGATGTCGATCGTGACGGTGTCGCCGATGGTGCGGGCCTTTACATCGGCGAACAAAAGCTCCCCGCCACCGTGCCAGAGCGATCCCTCGGCGGGGGCCGGCGCCCGGTAGGCCGCGGGCATCTCCGCTTGCA
>JBAPYE010000045.1:0-1666 GCA_049284575.1 Desulfobacterales bacterium | reverse complement strand
ACCTACCCCCTGGTGCGCCTGGTTTCACGCGACCGGGAAAGCGGCCATACGTCGGAGCGCTTCTTCCTGCTGAAAGAGCCCCACTGTCAGGGCCACCTGCAAGCCCGGAAGCAAACCGTCCGGGAATGGCTCTGCGATCAGGATTTGGCCGCCTACAACCGAATGAACGACCTGCTGATGGCCGCCATCAGCCTCAAGAACCGTCTGGCGCCCGGACCGCTGCCACTGACCCTGCAGCGCCTCTTTTACCAGGCCTGCTACGATCAGGATGCCTTTCGAGCGGTGGTTCGGAAAAAGCGCCTGACCCGACCGGCGGCCGTCGACACGCCGCCCCTGGAACGCCTGGAATCCGACGACGAGGCCCTGCTGGCGTTTGCCCTGGACTACTGGCAAAAGGCGCTTGCCGACCATGCGGCACGTCATTCGTAAGCCCCGGCGCCGCTTCGGGGGCCAGACGACCGGGGCGGCTGCAGCAATGAAAGGAGGCCCGCCATGGCAATCATCGACAAGGTCGCTTTAGTGCTGGGCGGCATCAAAGGCATCGGCCGGGCCGTGGCCCTGGCCCTGGCCGAGGCCGGCGCCAGGGTCGCGACGACCTACTGGGACTGGGAGGAGAGCCTGCCGGAGATGCAGGCGGCGTTCGCTCCATACGGCGAACGGCAGCTGATCCGGCGCACCAACCTGCTTGAAGCCGGCCAGATCCAGGGCCTGGTGGCCGAGACCATCGCCCGCTTCGGGCGCCTGGACATTTTGGTCAACAATATCGAACGCGGCGGCTGGCCGGTGGTCCACGGCGCCTATGTCCCCGAGCAGTGGGACCTGGAAATGGCCACCACCCTGAGGGCCAAGTGGTGGGTTTTCAACGCGGCCCTGCCCCACCTCAAGGCCTCCGGCGACGGGGCGGTGATCAATTTCTCCTCCATTGCCGGGGTGGTGGGGCGCTCCGGGCCGGCCAGCCTGATTTTCAACGACGGCTATGCCGCCGCCAACCGCGGGGTTTCGCTCTTGACCGAGACCTGGGCCCGCACGGCGGCGCCCGCGGTGCGGGTAAACGAAATCATGCTGGGCATCTTCGAAACCCGCCACGCGGAGCACACCCGCGGCTGGGGCCTGCTGACGGCCGAGGAGCGGCAGGCGGTGCGGGACCACACCCTGCTCGGCCGAACCGGGGCCATCAGCGACGCCCTCAAGGCGGTTCGCTTTCTGATCGAAGACGCCCCCTTCATGACCGGCGCCGTCCTGCGGATAGACGGCGGGTATGTGCTGGGTGGGGAGATGGTGGCCCCGATACCCAAAGGGGTGCTGTGACCGCCGCCCCCGGCGGGCCGCCGGGCGCTACCTAGCGCGCACGCAGCGAATCAGTGGGGATGCCCCAAACGAAAAACCCGACCCACGCCAGGCTGAATTTCAAGAGTTCGGTGTCGTCTTTCCGGATTTTTTTCTGAAGGGCCGGTTTGACGGCATAGCGTTTGAGAAAGCTGCTCCCGAAAACAAACTCCCGGAAGCGGTCGAGGTTGTAGAGCGCCATGAAAGCCATTTTGGCCCGCGGCCCCGCGGGGCCCTCGGCCCCCCAAGGGTCTTGCTGAAAAAGCCCCTTCAGCCTGGCCCAGCGGGCGGTCATGCGATGATAGACCACCGCCTCCTGGTCCAGCTCCCAGGTCTTCGG
>JBAPYE010000044.1:0-2697 GCA_049284575.1 Desulfobacterales bacterium | reverse complement strand
GTGCCGGCCTTGGGCGGCGCTCCGGGAGTGCTTTCGGCGCGCTACGCCGGCCCCACGGCCACCGATGCGGAACGTTGCCGGCGGGTGCTGGCCGAATTGGCCGGAAAGCCGGATCGCCGCGCCGCCTTCGAGTGCGTGATTTCCCTGGCGGTGCCAACCGGCGCGGCGCTGACCTACGAGGGGCGCTGCGAAGGTGTGATCACCGAAACCCCGGCAGGCGAAAGCGGATTCGGCTACGACCCGATTTTCTATTATCCCCCCCTGAAAAAGACCTTCGCGCAATTGACCCGGGCGGAGAAAAGCCTTGTCAGTCACCGCGGCAAGGCCCTGGGCGAGCTGCGCAACGAGTTCGAAAAGGTGCTGGTCTGGATCCGGCAGCAATTCCCGATAGAGGAAAAATTCATCTGCAACAGGGACGGCTGACATGCGCTGCCGGGTTCTCAGGGTCGGCTGCCGTTGCCGCCGGGGCCGCCGGAATCAGGGGGCGGCGGCGGCATTCCCGCCGGCAGCCGCTGGGCGTTGCCCGGTGCCGGGCCTCCGCTACCAAGCGGCAGCCCCCCACGGACCCCCTCTCCGGTGCCCCCGCAGGCGGGCCGCAGCGTCGACTTCAGAGAGGACCGCATCTAGATTTTCTTGTGGATCCAATATGGCAACAGACAGCTCTCGAATCACAAGGTGACCATTATGGAATTAAAGGAAGCGTTGGACCAGGTCGTGGCGGGGCACGCGCGGGTGATGCGCAACCTGGATCGTGAAGCCGCCATTCAGGCGGCGGTTGACGGCAAAGAAGCCCTGGTGGCTGCCAGCGGTTGCCTGGCCACCTGGACGCCGACGGAGTCCACCGGGCGTGCGCCCCAGGATACGGTGTTCGTGCGGCGCCCTGAATCCGAAGCCAACATCGACTGGGATTCGCCCAACAACCTGCCGCTGGATCCCGAAACCTTCGGGATGCTCTGGCAGGACGCCCTGCAGGTCCTCGGCCGCAAAGAGCGGATCTTTGTGACCGACCGGGTGGTGGGGGCCGACGCCAACTATGCCCTTCCGGTCCAGACGGCCTCGGATCGCGCCCTGACGAGTCTTTTCACCCTCAACATGTTTCGGCCGACGCCGCAAAATATACATCTCAGCTGTTTTGCCGAACGGGGCTTCACCCTGCTGGTGCTGCCCTACGACAAGATCGATACGCGCCGATACCACGGGCGCCTGCGCCAGCTGCCGGACGGGCGCACCGCCAATCTGGTGATTGCCACGGACTTTGATCGGCGCCTGGGCCTGGTTTACGGGTCGGCCTACGGCGGCAGCGTCAAAAAACTGATCTTCACGGTGATGAACTACTATCTGCCCTTTGAGGACATTCTGCCGATTCACTGCAGCGCCAACGAAAACCCGCGGGGCGATCTGGCGCTTTTCCTCGGGTTGTCCGGCACCGGCAAGACCACCCTCTCGGCCGACGCCAGCCGCGCCCTGTTGGGCGACGACGAACACGGCTGGAGCGAAAACGGTATCGCCAACTTCGAAAACGGCTGCTACGCCAAGCTGATCGATCTGAATCCCGAAAAGGAACCGGAGATCTACAAAGCCGTTTTTCATCAGGACGACTACCGCAAGCACGGGGCGATCGTCGAAAATGCGATGATGTACCCCGACGGCAGCTTCGACTTGACCGACGACCGTCTGACCCCCAACAGCCGCGCCTCCTACCCGCTGACATTCCTCACCAACATCAAGGCCGATTCCACCGGCGGCCATCCGCGCACCATTCTTTTTCTGACCGCCGACGCCAACGGCGTGCTGCCGCCGATTTCGCGGCTTAACCGCGAACAGGCGATGCTCTGGTTCCTGATGGGCTACACCAGCAAGCTGGCCGGCACCGAAACCGGCATCATCGACCCGGTCTCAACCTTTTCGCGCTTTTTCGGCCAGCCCTTCATGCCCTGTCTGCCGCGCATGTATGCCGAGCTATTGGGTCGGAAACTGGACACCCACAAGACCGGCGTCTATCTGATCAACACCGGCTGGAGCGGGGGGCCATACGGGGTCGGGAAACGCATGGACATCACCCTGACGCGGGCGATGGTGAATGCCTGTCTGGACGGCAAGCTGGACACGGTGGCCTACAAGCCCGAGGGCCTTTTTCATCTCGACATTCCGGTGACCTGTCCGGGGGTGCCTGACGAGATCCTGATTCCCGAAAACACCTGGGCCGATAAAAACGCCTACCAGCAGCGGGCACGCAAACTCGCCCGGGAGTTCAGCGAACGCTTCGACAAGGCCTACGGGGACAAGGATATCGACGCCGCCGTGCGGGCCCAGTGTCCGGGGAAATAATTGTCCGAGCGACGGATGTTGCAATAGCCATTATAATCGCGGTTATGATGGCCGTTGTGTTTTAAGCCCTCTGGAAGGCCGCGTTGGGAGTCGCGGCATCACCCCGGTAACCTGCGATTCGGTCGTTTTGCGGCGAGTCCCTCGCGCCCGTCAGGGGGGCGGCAGTGTGCTTGACGGCAATTCAGCGCATCCCGCCAACGGGGGTGCCCTTCGCCCGGGCCGGGCCAGAGACCTCACGTGACCGCCGAGAGCTTTAAAAGCACCCTCAAAATTTTTTTCAGCGGCCGCATGCTGGTGGCCTTCATGATGGGGCTGGCCTCGGGTCTGCCGCTGCTGCTGACCATTTCGGTGCTGCAGGCCTGGATGAAG
>JBAPYE010000043.1:0-13860 GCA_049284575.1 Desulfobacterales bacterium | reverse complement strand
GCGAGGCCGAGGCCAAGGCGGTCCTGGCCGCCTACCGGATTCCGGTGACGCTCACCCGCCTGGCGGCGACACCCGCGGCGGCGGCGGAACTGGCCGATGGGTTTGACGGGCCCGTGGCGCTTAAAATCCTCTCCCCCGACATCGGCCACAAAACCGATGTGGGCGGTGTGGCCCTGGATCTGGAAACCCCTGAAGCGGTTCGTGCGGCCGCCGTCGCCATGCTGCAGCTGGTGCACAACGTCCGGCCGGAAGCCCGCATCCAGGGCTTTACGGTTCAGCCCATGGCTGCGCGCCACAACGCCCATGAACTGATCGTCGGCATGACCGAGGACCCCCAGTTCGGGCCGGTGATGCTCTTCGGGCACGGCGGTACCGCCGTGGAGGTGATCGCCGACAAGGCCCTGGCGCTGCCGCCGCTCAACTTGAACCTGGCACGCGAGATGATGGGCCGCACCCGGATTATCCGCCTCCTGGAAGGCTACCGGGGGATGCCGCCGGCCGACCTCGAGGCCATCGCGCTGACGCTCGTCAAGGTCTCCCAGTTGGCCTGCGACATGGTCGAGGTGGCCGAGCTTGACATCAACCCGCTGCTGGCCGGCCCACGCGGCGTCATGGCCCTGGACGCTCGCATCCGGGTGCGGCCCTGCGGCCGCCCGGCCGCCGAGCGGCTGGCCATTCGACCCTATCCCAAGGAACTGGAGGAGACGGTGACCCTGCCCGACGGTCAGCGGCTGCTGCTGCGGCCCATCCGGCCTGAAGACGAGCCGGCGGTTCACGACCTGTTCCGGCGCCTGTCGCCGGAGGAAATCCGTTTCCGTTTCCTGCACACCATGAAGGTTCTGTCCCACGATCTGGCTGCGCGTCTGACCCAGATCGATTATGACCGGCAGATGGCGTTGGTGCTGGCCGAGGGAGGCGCCCAGGCGATCCCGACGCTCTGCGGCGGCGTACGCATTTCGGCGGACCCCGACAACACGGCCGCGGAATTTGCCATTCTGCTGCGCGGCGACATGACCGGCAAGGGGCTGGGGCCGATGCTGATGCGCAAGATCATCGACTATGCCCGCAGCCGGGGCATCGGCGAGATCTACGGGGAAGTCTTGGCCGAGAACCGCACCATGCGGCGGCTGTGCGAGGCGTTCGGGTTCAGCTTCAAGGCGGTTCCGGACGACCCCGGTGTCATGCGCGCCGGCCTGAAGCTCTGACGGCGGCCCGGTGCGCTTCCCGGAAGCGGTTGCGATGGGGCTGAAAACAAGCGGGTACCCCGTGAAGCGGGCGCTTCAGTAGGTGTCGTCCTCCAGGGTTTCAATGGTGTCGGCGGATTCGGTGACGATGCCCGCGAGATCGTCCTGGCCCAGTTTTAAAAAGGCCAGGGCGCCGGCCTCGATGGGCGCTGGCGGGCTGTCGGCCGATGCTTCGGGGTCGAAGGCGGTCAGAGCGTTGGCCACATGCAGAATGTAGGCCAGAGGGTTTGCATCCGAGCGCGACGGCTGGTGGTGAAAGCGGATGGCGACGGCCTGGGGGCTGGGGATATTCCATTTCTGGCAGAGGGCGAAGCCGGTTTCCGCATGATCGAAGCCCAGAACCGCCTGTTCGGCCAGCAGGGGGGCGTTCGGGTGGTATTTGCGCAGGGCGTCGTAAGCGGATTTGCGCTCCATGACATACGGGTTGAGGATGATTTTGCCCGCATCGTGCAGCAGACCGGCCATAAAGGCCTCATCCCGCACGGGCAGGCCGGTGCGGGTGGCGATCGTCGCCGAGGTCACCGCCACGGCCAGGGAATGCCGCCAGAGGTAGCCGGAGTCCAGTTCAAATCCCTGCAGCTCGCTGCCCAGCATCTTGGAGGTGCTCACCAGGGTGATGATCTGCACCAGCATCCGGACGCCCAGCAAAACGGCGGCATCCAGGAGCGAGGCCACTTTGCCGGAGCGGCCGTAATAGGCCGAATTGGCGACTTTCAGGACCCGGCTGGCGAGAGCCGGGTCGGTGCGCAGAATGGTGCTGATCTGCCGCAGGTCGGCATCGGGGTTGGCCGCCAGCGCCCGCGCCTTGAGCATGATGTGGGGCATCGGGTAGAGCTTTTTGAGGTTTTCGGCTACCTCGCGTTTGAGGTCCTCGCCGTAGGGGCTGAAGATCTGGGCCAGGGGCACCGGCTCGGGGGCGGGGGGGCGGCTGAACTTGAAGACCGTCCGGCAGGCCGGGCATTTCAGCAAAACGGGGGACGTGGCGGGCAGGCGCTCTTGGGGAAAGCGGTACGTCCGCCGGCAGGCGGGGCATTCTACTCTCATCTCGGGTCGTTTCCTCGGCATGGCGGACGCTGCCCGGTGCGGGCGGCCGGCTTCTGGGGAAGCCCGGCAATCGTTGCCGTCAAAAATAGGATCGGAAACCGACCGGAATTACTTTACATTTTTCCTGCGGTCGGGCTTGCGGCACCGGCGCCGGGGAGGCTCAGGCGGTCCCGAGGCGCTCTTGCAGGTAGCCGAGGCAGCCGTTGAGGGTGCTCAAACGGGGGTAGAGCGCTTCGGGAATTTGGATTTGAAGGGCCTTTTCCAGGGCCAGCGCAAACCGCAGACAGTCCACCGAGTCAAAGGCGAACTGGTCGCGGAAGGCCCTGTCCGGGTCGAGCCTTTCAAGATCGGCTTCCGGCGCAATCTCGGCCAGCAGCCGGCGAATCAGCGCTTCAAGTTGTGCGTGCGTCATCCTTTTCTCCCTGGCCGCCGCCGAAGATGTGGTAACCGCCGTTCTTGAGACCGACTCCGAACTGGATGGCGCCGATCCCGCGCGCCTGTCCCATGACGCCGCTCTCCAGCGGTGTCAGCGCGGCGGTGCTCTCGAAGGGCAGCTCGGCCGGGTCGACGCGCACCCTCAACGCATCGGGGGCGAGTTCCGGGAATTTGCCGGGTGGGTGATCGGCTGGCATGATGTCGGCTCCCCTGTGGATCGGCATCGTTGGGATGCCTTTCAGAAACAAGTGGTCTCCCCGCCGCCGGGGGGTCACATGCGAATTTTGGCCTCGGTTTTTTCGGGGTGCTTTTCCAGGTGTCGGCAGCGGTTGGCGGCCGATTTGGCCAGCCGGGTGATTACCCGGGGCAGGTCCGAGGCGTTCCAGACGGCGGTGAAATGCGGGTCGCGCTTCAGCTCGCGGCTCAGGGAGTAAAAAGGCTCTTCGGTCGCTGCGAGGGTGATGGGTGCCTCCGGCCGATCGCTTGTTTCGGGAAAAATGCCGGCGAGCAGCTCGGCGGTGGCCTGGGCAAAGTGGGTTTTGACTTCTTCACTGGTTTCAGCCGCGCTGAGTTTCGAGCGGAAGTCCGGGAGCATTTCATTTTCAAACTGGGTAAAGGAAACTTGGTTTACCATGGTCTGCCTCCTCTTGCGGGTCTGCGACTGCCGTCGATTGCAAAGCAGTTCTGTTCCAAAAACGCAAGATGCATACCAGATCAAAGCGGCGGCCAGCGCCCTGCCGGGCCGGACCCGGAAGCGCCAGAAGAAGCCCCCCGTTGATCGTGCAAGTACCCAATTTGAAGGTTTAATTTCGGCAGGTGCGACTCCCTGCAGCCATCGGCCGCGACGGCGGCCGCGGCCACCCGGCGCGGGACCGAGGTCGCCGGGTTTCGCAATTCCTCTAAAAACGAGGGTGTCCTTCATCCGCTTAACTGCCTGGAAACAATCCAAAAATCCAGTCGTCTGGCGGGACTTCGAACATTCGCCAGAGCGGGATGGGAATTTTTCCATAATAAACGGCCCCCAAAAAATCCTTGTGGGGAATCGTTGTCCAAGGTCCCCGTGGGCTGGGCCCATCAATTCCCACCCCGAGCGATTGCGGTCAATGGTGCCGTCGGGGTGCGTTGCTGTTTGAAACCAGTCGGTTTTGTTGGTATGAAGGCAACTGCGGGATCGGCATTCGCCCCGAGTGCTGATTGCTGCAGGCTAAAACGCGCCGCAGCCTTCCCGACGGCGTGGAAAGGCAGACCGCCATGTATGTTGTGATCGTGGGCTGCGGGCGCCTCGGGGCCCTGCTGGCCGATGGGTTGAGTGTCGCCGGGCACGACGTGGTCGTCATCGACCGTCACGAGGCGTCCTTTCGGGCCCTGTCCCCTGAGTTCAGCGGGTTTCGGCTCACCGGGGACGCCACCGAGTACGCCCTGCTCAAAAGTGCCGAAATCGAACGCGCCGACTGCCTGATGGCCACCTGCAACGAGGACACCCTCAACCTCATGGTGGCCCAGGTGGCGCGGCACGTCTTCGGCGTTGCCTGCGTGCTGGCGCGGGTCCACCAGCCGGCCTTCGGCGCCATCTTCAAAGAGGTCGGAATCGAAATCATCAGCCCCACCCAACTGGCCTTTGACGCCTTTCGCGCAACACTCGACGCACGGGCCAATAGGCGGCCATGAACATCATCCTGATCGGCGGGAACCAGACGACTTATTTTCTGGCCCGCGAATTCATCTCCCAGGGGTATGGGGTGACCCTCATCAACCGGGACCCCGAAGACAGCCGCATCATGTCCCAGAAGCTCAAGGCGACCGTGCTGCTGGGGGAGGGCAGCGACCCCGAGACCTTGGAGCAGGCCGGCGCCCGCAGCGCCGACGTCCTGATCGCCATGACCTCCCATGATCACGACAACCTGATCGCCTGCCAGGTGGCGCGTCTGCAGTTCGAACTGCCGCGCACCATCGCCCTGGTGAATGACCCCCAAAACGAGGCGGTTTTCGAGGATCTGGGGATATCAGTGGCCTTCTCGGCCACCCGGATCATCGCCAGCCTGATGAACCAGCAGACCCGCTTTGCCGCCATCACCCACCTGATGACCCTGGGCCAGGGGCAGATCAGTCTGACCGAGGTGCTGCTCTCCGAAAACAGCCCCGCGGCCGGAAAGACCCTTCACGAAATCGATCTGCCCGAAAATTTCCTGGTAGCCGCCATTCTGCGCGGGGGTATCGTGCTGGTGCCCCGCGGGCCCACCCGGCTGGCCATTGGTGACAAGTTGATCGTGGTCGGCGCCCAGGCGGATTTCCAGACGATTCTCACCCGCCTGGCCGGTGACTGAGGATGCGCAATCCGGCCTATCTTCGCCGGCGCTACGCCGGGATTCTCAGGCTCACCGGCGGGATCACCGGGCTGATCGGCCTGGTTCTGCTCACGCCGCTGACCGGTCTGTTCTTTTTTCCCGCGGAAGCCCCTCTGGCCAAAGGCTTCGCCCTGCCGGGGGGGATCGTCCTGGCGGTCGGGGGGCTGCTGGCCGGCGGGCTGCGTTCCCGGGCGCCGGAGGAACTCACCTATGCCGAGGGCGCCACGATCGTCGTGATGGCGTGGCTGATAGCCGCCGGGGCGGGCGCCGTGCCGTTTTTCATGCTGCTGGATCTGAGTTTCACCCAGGCCCTCTTTGAATCCACCAGCGGCTGGACCACCACCGGACTTTCGGTGTTGGATGTGGCCGCCGCGCCGCGTCTGATCCTGCTGTTCCGCAGCATCCTGCAGGTCACCGGCGGCGCCGGTTTTGCCGTCATCATGCTGAGCGCCCTGGCCGGACCGGCCGGCACCGGGATCAGCGCCGCCGAGGGGCGGCCTTCCGGGCTCGCGCCCAATGTCCGGCGCTCGGCCGAGCTGGTCCTCAAACTCTACAGCGCCTACGCCCTCTGCGGTGTGCTGGGCCTGCACCTGTCCGGCATGAGCTGGTTCGATGCCGTCAATCACGCCCTGACGGCGGTGTCCACCGGTGGGTTTTCCACCCGGCCGGAATCCATCGGCTACTGGAACAGTCCGGCCGTGGAGGCGGTCACCATCGTGCTGATGCTCCTGGGCGGCACCAACTTTCTGACCGCCTACATGCTGCTGACGGGCAATTTCGCCTATGTGCGCCGCAACGGCGAGCTGCACCTTCTGCTGCTCCTGGTCGTGGTGGGGGTGCCCCTGATTTTGCTGACCGGGGCCGGCCACCTCTACCCGAGCTGGCCCCCGGCCTTGCGTAGCGCCGTCTTCCAGACCGTTTCGGCCCTTTCCACCACCGGTTTCTCCACCACCGGCTACAGCGATTGGAAAGCCGGCGGCCTGCTGCTGCTGACGCTTTTGATGGTGGTCGGCGGCGGGACCGGTTCCACCGCCGGCGGGATCAAGCTGCACCGGGTCTACCTGCTGCTGCGGGGGTTGGTGTGGGAGTTCCGGCGCGAGATCCTGCCGGAAAAGGCGGTCAGCGCACCTTACCTCTGGCAGGGGGCCCAGCGCCGGTTTATCACCGATGCCGAACTGCGTCACACCGGGCTCTTTGTCTTTCTCTACCTCTGCAGCTGGGTGGCCGGCAGCGTGGTGCTGTGTGCCTGGGGATATCCGGTGGCGGCCGGGCTGTTTGAATTCGCCAGCACCGTGGGGACCGTCGGGCTGTCGGTCGGGGTGACTGCCGCCGGCACCCCGCCGGCAATCCTCTGGACCCAGATTGTGGGGATGCTGCTGGGGCGTCTGGAGTTTTTCACCGTCATCTTGGGGATCATCAAGCTCACCCGGGACGCTCGGGCGATGCTGCGGCCGGATCGCCCTCAGAGCCAATGACGGCCTTGGATTCAGGGGCTTTTGTCGTCGGCGGCTGTTTGCGGCGGTTTGTCTTCGGCCTCGGGGGCCCGGATGGTGAGCACCGGGCACGCCGCCATTTTGACGACCTTTTCGGTAACCGAGCCGAAAAGGAATCGGCGCCAACCGGACTGGCCGTGGGTGGCGATGACGATCAGGTCGGTTTCGGCTTCCGCCGCGGCCTGGACAATACCGTAGGCCGGCTCGAAAATGATGGTCCGGGTATGGGTGTGCAACCCCGGCGCATCGACCGCCAGGCGGGCGGCGATATCCTTCAGCTGCGCCTCGGCATGGGTTTCGAGGTCGTGCTGGTAGGTGGGCACGTTGAAAACCTGGTGGTCGTAGGCCGTGGCGACCACCGGCACCGGGGTGATGACGTTGAGCAGGATCAGCTCGGCGTTGAAGTGGGTTGCCAGCTCCACGCCGGTCTTGATGGCCTCATGGCTTGGGGCGCTAAAATCCGTCGGGCAAAGGATGGTTTTCAAGGGCAGCATCGGGACCTCCTTGGGGTGCGGCATTGCGGAAATTCGGTCACAGCAGGTCGCCTGGTGAAAACACTGTGGCAGCATAACAGAAATATGGCGGCCCATCAAACGGGGTGCCGCCCGCATCCCCGGCACTGTTGATTTTGAGGGGGTGTCACTCTATATTTTTAGATCAAACAAAATACCGAGCATACGCCACTTCATGTACAGTTTGATTTGAAAGCGCGGAAAGGAAAATCCCATGAAAACGATCAAGGTCAAAGAGATGATGATCCCGCTCTCCGAGTATGCCACCGTCAACCAAGCGGCGAACTTCTACGAGGCGGTGCTGGCGCTGGAGGAGGCCCAGAAAAAGTTCGACGGTCTCTACCGGCATCGGGCGATCCTGGTGCTGGACGACGAGGGGCACGCGGTCGGCAAAATCGGTCAGGACGACCTGATCCGGGGTTTGGAGCCGGGCAACAAAAAGCTCGAAGATCTCAAAGCCCCGTCATACAGCGGGTTCAGCACCAGCTATATCAAGTCGGTCGTTGAAAAATACCACCTCTGGGAGGCGCCGCTTGCTGAAATCTGCAAAAAAGCGGCCGAAATCAAGGTCAAGGATCTCATGCACACCCCTGCGGAGGGGGAAACCGTGGACGAAGAGGCGCCCCTCAACGAGGCCATCCATCAGCTGATCATGGCTCGCCACCAGTCCCTGCTGGTGACCCGCAAGGGAAAAATCGTGGGCATTTTCCGGATGACCGATGTCTTCCACAAGATCTGCGAAGAGGTCAAGGCCTGCAAGTTCTGATTCCCTTGGAGTGCTCTGGCTGCCGGGCTGCCACCCGCGGCGCCCGGGATATCGGGCGGCCGCGGCTTACACCACCTCGGCGATGACCTCAACGGCACTTTCCATCAGGGTCAGGTCGGCCTGGCTGCCCATGTGGCCCAGCCGGAAAACCTTTCCCACCAGCGGCCCGTAGCTGCCGGCTACCACCAGCCCGCGGCGGCGCAGGGCCGTGTCGAAAGCCGGCCAGGAAGCGCCCGCCGGTAGTTTGACGGCGGTCACGGTCGGAGAGGGAACCGCCGACGGCGCCGGAAACAGTTCCAATCCCAAACGCACCAATGCTTGGCGGCAGTATGTGGCCACCCGCTCATGGCGCGCAAAGCTTTCGGCCAGCCCCTCCTCCAGCAGCAGACCGGCGGCGG
Organism: Desulfobacterales bacterium; assembly: GCA_049284575.1. GTDB lineage: Bacteria > Desulfobacterota > Desulfobacteria > Desulfobacterales > JAABRJ01 > JAABRJ01. The sequence goes on along the minus strand of JBAPYE010000043.1, from coordinate 5,623 downwards.
CGTGCAGTGCGGCCACGCCCTGCCAGTTGGGGGTGTAGGGAAAGTAGCGGTCCTTGAGCGCCGTGCGGAAGGGCTCGAGGGCGTCGTAGCCCGCGTAGCCGACCGCCGCGATCACCTCCCAGGCCCGGGGGCTGACCGATAGAAAGGCCATGTCGGCCGGTGCCGAAAGGCATTTCTGCGACGCGCACAGGCACAGGTCGATCCCCCAGGCATCGGCTTCCACCGGGGTTCCGCCCGCACTGGCCACCGCGTCCACGTAGAGCAGCGGGATTTGCAGCTGCTCCTTGAGGCGGCCCAAGGCAGCGATGGGGTTCAGGGTCCCCGACGGGGTCTCGCAGTGGACCGCGGTGATCATTTTGGGCTTGAAAGCTCTCAGGGTCTCTTCCAGGGCCGTCAAATCGTCGAGGGTTTGATCGTGGGGCAGGCCCAGGGTGCGGACCTCGCATCCCAGGGCGCGGGCCATCTCGCCGATGCCGTAGCCGAAGACCCCGGTGGCCACGGCCAGCACCCGGTCGCCGGGAACAAGGCAGCTTTTCAAGGCGCTCCACAGGGCCAGCATGCCCTCGCCGGTCTGCAGGACCACCGGGTGGCTGGTTCCCAGGATGGGTTTCAGACGGGCCTCGGTGTCGGCGTAGAGCCGGAAAAACTCGTCTTCCAGGTCGGCGGATCCGTAGGCGGTCTGGTAGGCCGCCAAAACGGCGGGGGGCACCCGCACCGGTCCGGGGACCATCGGGATCGGGTAAGTTAGCATGCTGTTCTCCGCGGGGGCCGGGGGCAATTCTACAAGAACGGTGAATTGGTCGTCGGCAGACGTTTGGTTTTAATCGGTGTGCTTGAGCCTAAATCCGGATTCGCCTGAATGCAAGCAAAATGGTGTTTCGAGGCGCGTCTTCGAGGGGGGAATTCAGGGGGGGACGCCGGAGCCCCGGCGTCAAACAAAAAAAGTCCCGTAGCGGCTGCTGCCCAGCCGGGGCGGGACGCTGGTGGCAGGCGGCGCCGGGCGCTCGGGGTGGGTCAGGCGGCTTCCTGCAGCAGGCTAAGTTCGTCGGTGTTCAGGACCTTGTCGATGTCCAGCAGAATCTTGACGCCCTTTTCGATCTTGCCCATGCCGAGGATGTAATCGGTTTTGAGGCGGGCGCCGAAGGTCGGTGCGTCCTCGATGTCGTCCGCGCGGATATTGAGCACCTCCGAGACCGTGTCCACCACCAGGCCGATCTGGATCATGGCGGCCGGGCCCTGGATTTCCACCACGATGATACAGGTCCGGTCGGTGTGCTCCACCGACGCCAGTCCAAACTTCAACCGCAGGTCGATCACGGGAATGACCTTGCCCCGCAGGTTGATCACCCCCTTGACAAACTCCGGGGTCTGGGGAACGAAGGTAATCGGCATCATACCGATGATTTCCTTGATTTTCAGAATCGCGATCCCGTACTCTTCGTCCCCGAGTAAAAACGTCAGGTATTTCCCGCCCTTGTCCCCACTGGGTTTGAACTCTTGCATCCCGCTTACCTCGCTCTGGTGTGCTTACCTCGGGTCGTGCGCGTCGTTCAGACGGCTGGGCGCCAACCGAAAGGTGGCGTGCAAAACGGACTTGTGAAACCGTCTGTTCGACCGCTTTTTGGGGAAACTTTAGGGGCCGTCGGCTTCGGGCGCGGCGCACTGAGACTCCGGCCGGCGGGCGGGTCAGCCCTTTTGGCGCAGCCCCAGCAGGCGCTCGCCGGCCGCCATCAGGGTCTCGTCGCGTTTGGCGAAGTGCAGCCGCACCAGGTTGTGGACCGGCTCGTGAAAAAAACTGGATCCCGGTACGCCGGCGACGCCGATTTCCCGGACCAGCCAGCGGCAGAAGGCCGTATCGTCCCTGAATCCGAATTCGGAGATGTCCACCAGCACGTAGTAGGCCCCCTGGGGGGTCGTGTAACGCAGGCCGGCGCGGTCGAGGAAGCCCAGGAAGAGGTCGCGCTTGCGGCTGTAGCGCGCCGAGAGATCGTCGTAGTAGGCCGGCGGGAACTCCAGGGCCGTAACCGCCGCGGCCTGCAGCGGGGCGGCGGCGCCCACCGTCAGAAAGTCGTGGACCTTGCGCGCCCCGGCGATGACCTCCGGGGCGGCGATGACGTATCCCAGGCGCCAACCGGTGATGGAATAGGTCTTGGAAAGCGAGCTGCAGGAGATTGTGCGCGCAAACATCCCCGGCAGGCCGGCGAAATAGGTGTGCCGCTGGGGGGCGTAGACGATGTGCTCGTAGACCTCGTCGGTGATTACGAAGGTGTCGAATTCCGCGGCCAGATCGGCGATCGTCTGCAGCTCGGCGCGGCTGAAGACCTTTCCGGACGGGTTGGAGGGGTTGCACAGCACCAGGGCCTTGGCGCCTTGGGCAAAGGCAGCCCGCAGCGCATCCGGGTCAAAGCAGAAGTCCGGCGGACGCAGCGGCACGTAGATCGGCTGCGCCCCGCAGAGAACCGTGTCGGCCCCGTAGTTCTCGTAGAAGGGCGAGAAGACGATCACCTTTTCCCCGGGGTTGCAGGCTGTCATGATGGCCACCATCATGGCCTCGGTGCTGCCGCAGGTGACCACCAGGTGGGCGTCGGGGTCCAGGTCCAACCCCATCCAGTGCCGCTGTTTGCGGGCCAGGGCGCGGCGGAATTCGGGCGCCCCCCAGGTGACGGCGTACTGGTGGCAGTTTCCGTCGATGGCGCGCCGTGCGGCCGCCAGCAGCTCGGCCGGCGGGTCGAAATCGGGGAACCCCTGGGAGAGGTTGATGGCGTTGGCCGCGTCGGCGATGCGGGTCATCTCGCGGATGACCGATTCGCTGAAGCGCTTCAGGCGGTGGGCGGTCGCGGGCATGGGGCACCCTTTCGATGCGGGGTTGCGGCCGGGGGCCGCACGGGTTTTGATGCACGGGCCTGTGCGCCACGGGTTATAGAGAACCCCGACGCAGGGTGTCAAGCGATTCGACGCGGGGCCTGTGGCACCCGGCCGCAGCCGGCAAAAAGTCCTTGACCGGCGGCGGCCGGGTTGGTAGGAAGACGGCACAATTTAACACACCTGCCGCGCGGTTAACGGAACACGGTGCAATTCCGTGACGGACCCGCCGCTGTAATCGGAAATGCGGTCGCCGCCGCCCCCCAAAAGGGACGGCCGCCACTGGCCTCCTTCCCAAAGAGGCCGGGAAGGTGCGACACCCCGCTGATATCCGAAAGTCAGAAGACGAACCGCGCCGGGCAAATGGAACACGATGGCAAAGGGTTCTGTTGGGATTTAGCTCCTGACAGGGCCCTTTTTTTATGGGGCGCGCCGCCGGCGTGTTCCCCACTCCCCGAGCGTGGAAGGAGAAGCGCATGAAAACCCAGATCGAACTGGCCCGCGAAGGCGTCGTCACCCCCCAGATGGCGCAGGTGGCCCGGGACGAAAAATTCGCCCCCGAGGTGATCCGCGAACGGGTTGCCCGCGGCGAGATCGTCATCCCCAACAACCCCTTTCGCCCCGGTCAGGCCGTGGTCGGCATCGGCCGCGGGCTGAGGACCAAGGTCAATGCCTCCATCGGCACCTCCTCGGACATCTGCGATTTGGACGCGGAGGTGCGCAAGGCCCGTGCGGCCGAGGCCGAAGGCGCCGACACCCTGATGGAGCTTTCCGCCGGGGGCGACCTCGACAAAATCCGGCGGGCCGTGCTGGAGGCCACCCACCGGCCGGTGGGCAACGTGCCCCTCTACCAGGCCTTCAAGGAGACCGCGCGCCGACACCGCGACCCCGGCAAGCTTGACCCCGAATACCTCTTCGATCTGATCGAGCGGCAGCTGGCCGACGGCCTGAGCTTCATGGCCATCCACTGCGGCATCAACCAGTACACCATCGAGCGCCTGCGCAAACAGGGCTACCGCTACGGCGGGCTGGTGTCCAAGGGCGGCACCTTCATGGTGGCCTGGATGGACCGGAACCGCCGCGAAAACCCGCTCTACGAGCAGTTCGGCCGGGTCTGCGGGCTGATGAAAAAGTACGATGCGGTTCTCTCCCTGGGCAACGGCATCCGCGCCGGCGCGATCCACGACAGCCACGACCGGGCCCAGATGGCCGAGATGATCGTCAACTGCGAGCTGGCCGCGCTGGGGCGCGAAATGGGCTGCCAAATGATGGTGGAAGGCCCGGGCCACGTTCCGCTGGATGAGATCGAAGCCAACATCATGCTGGAAAAGCGCATGAGCGGCAACGCCCCCTACTACGTGCTGGGCCCGATCCCCATGGACCGCGGGGCCGGCTACGATCATGTCGTGGCCGCCATCGGCGCGGCCAACTCGGCGCGCTACGGCGCCGACCTGATCTGCTACATCACCCCGGCCGAGCACCTGGCGCTGCCCACCGAGGCCGACGTGCGCGAGGGGGTGCGGGTCACCCGGCTGGCCGTTGCGGTGGGGGATCTGGCCAAATACCCCGAGCGCCGCCAGGCGGACAGGCTGGCCGCGCTGGCACGGCGCGACATGCGCTGGGATGACCTGGAAAAACATCTGCTGTTCCCCGAGGTGGCCCGAGCGATGCGCGCGAGCCGCAAGCCGGCCGAGGAAAAGACCTGCACCATGTGCGGGGATTTTTGCGCCATGAAAAAGGGGATGGAGGTCTTCGCCGGGGACATCTCCGGCGACAAACGCTCATCGGGTCTGTAGGCGACCGCGCGCGTCGCCGAGGTCCTGCGCGCCGATTTTTTTGACCAGATCAGGCGGGTGTCTCGTCAAGGGATCTCTCAGGCGGCGCTTACCCACTGCCAGGCTTGGTCCATTTCGGAGCGGTCGAAGTAGGCCGTCTGGATCCCGCTGAACAGGCCGAAAAGGCTGATCCAGGTGTCCTTCCAGACCCGGTCGCCGACCACCGCCAGGCGCTCGATGCGATCGGCCAGGGGTACGGCGAAGCGCAGGTCGAAATACAGGTCCTCGGCGCTGTTGAAGGACGGGTAGTGTTGCACCGCCAGCAGCAGCCGGGCCTTACCGGTCTGCGCCGTGAGTTTTTGCAGGGCGGCGCTGATGCGCTCGGTTTCGGCGTCGCTGACCGCACCCTCGATGCGCAAGCCCAGGACATTCGGCCCCAGTTTTTTGAGTTCACCAATCATGCCGGATTCCTTCCCCACCCTGTCACCGGGCCGTCAGCGGCCGGGGTTGCGGGCATTACCCAACATAAGGCTGTTTTGAGCGCTGGAAAGAGGGCGCCAACCGGGATGCTTGGGGAAAAACCGGCGAGCGGGCGGCCGGCCGGAAAAAAACCGCCTTCCGGGCGGTGTCCCTTGGGAGGGACGCTGTGGATTTGGCTGCCGTCGAACCTATTTCTCCTTTGACGGGCAGCGGTCGGAAACGGAAGCAAACGGTTTCGGCGGCCCCGGCAATTTCGGGGCCGTCGCCGAGCCCGGGACCAAGCGTTCCGGGTTTCAAGGCCAAGTTTTGCCCTATGACGTCGGGGCAATCTTGACCGCACACACCTTCAACTCCGGAATGTGACACTCGGGGTCCAGGGCGCTGTTCGTCAGGCGGTTGGCCGCGGCACCTGCGGGCTCACCCCTCCTCACGGCATTTTTTGAGCCGCGCGGCAATCCGCCACTTTTTCATAAGGGCCGCGGTTTCCGGCGGCACCAGGTGGGTCC
>JBAPYE010000042.1:0-17416 GCA_049284575.1 Desulfobacterales bacterium | reverse complement strand
CCCCTGACCCAGCTGCCCGGGATGAGCTACTCCCATGAAATCCGGTTTCACCGGGAAGGCTTCGACAACGTCGAGAACCTGCTGCGCCTGGATGCCATCAACTTGGCCAGCCGCACCGGTTTCAGCTACCGCCAGTTGATTCAGTGGAAGCGCCAGGCCCTGCTGATGGTGCGGTTGGGGGCGGATTACCACGCGTTTTGGCAGGCCACCGGGATCTCCAGTTGGGATGAGCTGGTCGACTTTTTAAACCGCCCCAGCGGGTCGGGCGCCCCGGTCGATGCCTGTGAGCTCCTAATAAAGGCCGATGCGCCGGCGCTGCGGGACAAACTGCGGATTCTCTGCACCATGGTCGCGGCCTCTCCGTCCCCAGCCGAGGCGCGGATTGGGTTTAAACCCGATGGGCTGGAGGAGACAGACGCATAGGCTGCGGGGGATGCCGGCCTGGATCGTCAACTTGGCCCACAACGCCGCGGTGCCCAGGGTGATCGAAGCCGTCCGGAGGCGGGCACTGGCTGCAGACTGAGGCGCAGCAGCGCCTTTTGGTTATTTGATGCGGCGCAGACGGTGCTGTTGCACCCGCCACTTTTCGAGGGTTTTGAGCTGTTCGTCGAGATCCCGGCATTCGACCCGGAAGTTGAGCGCCTCTCCGCATTTACGGGGGTCGATGTGGTCCGCAAAGTAGTTAAAGATTGTCTCGCGGCTGCCGGCGCTCATGCGTGCGAGCAGGGCCCCCAGGCGGGTGGCGGTGGCGTAGTAGTCGGCCACGTCCAGCGGATTGGAATTGATGGTGTTGACCAGCTGCTTGAGTTCCAGATAGGTCGAGCGCTGCGCGAGGATTGCCTGAGCAGCGCCCTTCAGCGCCCTTTGCCTTCTGTGGTGCAGGTCCTCGATCGTAAACCGCTGCATGCTGCTCATCCGAATAGCTCAGATGTGGGGGACGAATCGTCCCTGATTCGGCTTTTTCCGAAGTTGTCGTACTTCAGCGGGAATGCGGACGCATCAATCAGCGATCGCGAGCGACCTTTGTCGTTTGCGGGTGCTGATTGCAAAAACCCGGGATGCGGCTGCCGGCGATGACAGCCGCATCCCGTTAGCAGGGGAATAGAAAGCCGCGGGACAGAATGCGGATCAGATTCAGTCCAACACCAGGGCCGCCATCGCACCGCAGAAATCGCCTTTCAGACCCCCTGTATTTCCCGTTTTTGAACTAAATGGCGGTTTCGGGGTGAAACACCGCCACCTCCTTCAAATCATCCCTCAAGTATTCACGTTCGTTGGGCCCCAGAATGCCCAGTGAGAGGCAGATCAGCGTCCAGAGGTGCACGACCCCGTACTCGGCGCCGTAGTGTTCGCTGAGTTCGTGGATCTGGGCATGGCAGTTGTGGCAGGCCGCAATGCAGTAGTCCGCCGTGGTGGCTTGGATCTGCTGGTCTTTCAGGCGGCCGTATTCCAGGCGCGCCTCCTTGTAGCCGGACTGCAGAAACCCGCCGCCGCCGCCGCAGCAGAAGTTGTTGGAGCGGTTGGGCGTCATGTCGATAAAGTTCTCCTCGCCCACCACGGATTTGACCACGAAACGCAAATCCTCGGCAATCGGGTCGCCGTAGCTTTTGCGCACGATCTGGCACGGATCCTGGACGGTGAACTTGATCTTGAGGTCCTTGTTCCAGTCGGAGCTGACCTTCAGTTTGCCCTCACGGATCCACTTGGCGTAATATTCGTAGATGCTCTTGACTTCGAATTTGTGGGGAATGTCGAATTTTTTCAGTCCTGCCAGGACCGAGAAGGTGACATGCCCTCACTCGGTATTGAGAAAGATCGGGCAGCCCAACTCATCGGCATGTTGGGCCGCGGTGGTCGTGATGTGCTTCCATGCCTCGTCGTCGGAGAGGAACATGCAGTAGTTTTCACCGCCCCAGCCTTTGGACCCATAGGTCCAGTTGACCCCTGCGAGGTGCAGGATCTTCCAGAGGGGCACCATTTCGTCCGGCTCGGTGACCGGCTCACGGGAATTCTGGTTCAGAAAGAATTCCGCCCCCTGCTTGTCGATGGGCGCCTCCATTTCCGCAAATTCCGGTTGAGACTCGTGGTACTCTTCGAGGACGTCTTCCACCACGAATTTGAAATCATCGGGGCTTGCGCCCATGGCGCTACAGCTCTCGTTTCTGAGGGCCATGTCACAGGAGCCTAAAATCCCCTTGGGGCGTTCTTCCCGCGGCCAGGTTGCGCGGGCGTTGTAGACCAGTTGCGGGATGTTGATCTTCATGGGGCAGACGTAGATGCAGCGCTGACATTGCGTACACATCCAGACCCAGTTGCTTTTCAGAATTTCCTCGTCCATGCCCAGGGCCGCCATCCGGAGAAATTTGCGCGGGTCCATGTTTTCAAGACCGGTCGCCGGGCACCCCGAGGAACAGGCCCCGCAGGTCAGGCAAAGGTTCAGATTGCCCCCCTCCGGCAGCAGTTCCCTGACCTTGTCAAGAAAGATGCTTTTTTTCTTTTTGCCGAGTTTGATGGTGTTATCCGCCATAAACCGAAACCCTCCTTTTGCGCTTTTGGAATAAAAATAAAACAGCAGACGGTGGTTCAACGATCAAGCAATCAACCCCAAGCACTGTTCATGCCAAAAACCAGTGAGGGGCATGGTATGCCAATTCGGTCGTATTCGAAACAAAAACGAGTAGTTGGAATGCTTTCAAGTTTTTCACGTTGGGTTTGCATCGTTGCAAAATTCAGTTATCAGTGGCAATTCATTGCGTTTTTGCGGCATTAGACCCGTGACGGGAGGCTGCCGAAACGGCAGTCAGAGACAGAGAGGGGCGGTTTTCACCGTCCAGGGTATCGCTGTTAGCGGGCTCGGCTGGGGCCTGGGGGCCCCCTCAGGCTTTGGGGGTCAAAAATCGATGTTGGGCTCATCGAATCGGCCGGGCGAATCCAGCCACTCGTATCGGTTGCGCTTTATTTCGGCCTCTAAAGCTTGCAGCGCTGCGGCGCTGACCAGCCCCTTGGCGTGCATGAAGGTGTAGAAGCGTCTCAGCCCGGCAATGTAATCCCTGATGGCGGTCTTGGACGCCCACAGGGCCTTGCGGATAAACCAGTGCCCTAAAAATTCGTCAACTTTGTCAATCCCCTGCCGGGCTTTGAGCGGCGCCTCATACAGCAGAAAGTGGTTGAGATAGAACGTCATGTTGGACACGTGTTTTTCGATGGTTTTAGGAGCGAGGCCCTCGGTTTGCATCAGCCGGCTGAATTCCGCCAGGAGAAGGCTGTTTTCGCCCTTGATCCTTTCGCACGCCGCCAAATATTTTTCATACTCGTCCATGTCTCACCGCCGTTAAGGGTTCGGTCGTCCATCGGTTTTCGCAGCCGGCTGCGCGCTTTTGAGGAACATACCCCCGAATCCCCGCAGCGATGCGTTTTTCGAAACCGTCTGGATCTCGCCTTTTTAACGCCTCGTCAAGATTGTGACCGTCCATAAAACATCATAGCCAAATTCAGGCATTTGATAAAGAGGCGTTTTGCAGTATCACGCAAAAACCAAGCAATGCCGAAGCCGCCGGCCCCAGGGCTCTGCCCCTGTCGGCGGCCAAGCGCTTACCGGCCCTGGTGAAGCGCTTCGGGGTGCATCGCAGCCGGCTGGGGCCCAAACCCTGGCGGGCCCTCTTGCTTTAATCGGGGATGGCACCTATTCTCCCTGGTCATATCTTTTTGATTTCACATGACCGGAATAAGAATTGCGCATGATGCGCCGACGGTGAGGGCGATCGACAGTATGCAAAAACAACTCAGACCGCAGTTGCCGCGCAAAGGGGTGCTCAAGCGGATCGTAATCTGTATCCTGGTCCTGGGGTTGGGGCTCGCGGGGATGTTCGCCCTGAGGTCTCTGAAAAGGCCGCCGGCGGAGGTCGTGCAGCAGGAGCCTGCGCTCCGGGTCAGAGTGATGGCGCTGGTGCCAGAGGACGTTGCGGTGATCATCAGCGGGTACGGCGAGGTGCTGCCGATTAGAACCGTGATGATCGCCGCCGAGGTGGCCGGCCGGGTGGTGAGGGTTCACCCGCGCCTGGTAGCCGGCGAGCGGATAGCGGCCGGTGCGGAGCTCTTTCAAATCGACGACCGGGATTACCGTGCCGGTTTCGAGGAGGCCGATGCCGCGGCGGCCCAGTGGGCCAACGCCATCGAGCGGCTCAAAAAGCAGCTGACCATTGACCGGCAGCGGCTGCAAACCCTCGAACGCAGCCGGGAACTGGCCCGGGGTGAATTCCAGCGCCTCAAGCAGCTCTACGAGGTCGATATGGTGGGTACGCGCTCGGGGGTCGAAGCGGCCGAGCGGGCGTTTAACGCCGCCCTGGACCAGGCGGCTCAGCTGGCCCAGGCAGTGGCCCTCTACCCGCTCCAGATCCGGGAGGCCGAAAACAGCCTGGCTGCCGCCCGTGCGCGCCGGGAGGCGGCCGCGGCCCAGCTGGAACGCTGCCGGGTGGCGGCGCCTTTTCCTGGACGGGTGCGGCAGACCGTGATTGAAGCCGGCCAATATGTGTCCCCCGGGCAGCACGCCGTGACCCTGGCCGACGATTCGATCCTGGAGATCCGGGTGCCGCTGGACAGCCGCGATGCCCAACGGTGGCTGCCCTTCGACAACGCGGCGACGGCCCCAAACGCCTGGTTTGGACCGCTGCCGGCGCTGGAATGCACGGTGCGCTGGACCGAGGCCCCGGACACCCATTTCTGGAGAGGCCACCTGGACCGGGTGGTGGCTTTCGACGCCCAAAGCCGTACGGTGGATGTGGCCGTCCGGGTCGCGGCGGCCGACGCGATCCGCGGCGGCAATGGCCGCCTGCCCCTCGTGGAGGGCATGTTCTGCCGGGTGGAGATCCCCGGCCGCACCCTGCAGGGCGTCTTCCGGCTGCCGCGGCATGCCGTCAGCTTCGATAACACCGTCTACGTGGCCGATGGCAGCCGCCTTAAAACGGTTGCGGTAACGGTGGCCCGCACCCAAGGCGAGGAGGCCCTGATCAGGGGGGGCTTGCAGGCCGGGCAGCAGGTGATCGTCACCCGCTTGGTGGACCCCCTGGAAAACACGCTGCTGACCATCGAAACCGACGGGGCCTCCTGAAACCTTTCAACTCTGCGGAGGAGTGTTTAGTTCCCGGCCGCGGCGACCCGAAATTCGAGTTCAGTCCATGAAACAGCTGCTCACCGCTTTCGCCAAAAACACCGTATTCGCCAACATCAGTCTGGTCATGATTCTCGTGGCCGGGGCGCTCGCCATGACCTCTATGATCCGGGAGAATTTTCCGGAGTTCTCGCTGGATATCATCACCGTCTCGGTGGCCTATCCCGGTGCCGATCCCGAGGAGGTGGAAGAGGGTGTCAGCCGCAAGATCGAAGAAGCCCTCGAGGGCGTCGAAGGCATCAAGCAGGTCACCACCCAGTCAAACGAAAATACCGCCGCCGTCACCATCGAGGTCAAAGAAGGCTACGAGGTGTCGGAAGTGCTCGAGCGGGTGCGCTCCCAGATCGACGCCATATCGACTTTCCCGGTGGATGCCGAAGCCCCTGTGATCACCGATTTGACCCTGAAAGACCCCGTGGTGCTGCTCTACCTTTCCGGGCGGATGGACGAACGGCGCCTCAAAGAATGGTCGGAGCGCATCAAGGACGACCTCCAGCAGCTTCCCGAAATTTCCCAGGTGAGCGTTTTTGGCACCCGCGACTACGAGATCGCCGTTGAGATCAGTGAGGAGCGTCTGCGGGAGTACGGCCTGACCTTCGACCAGGTGACCCGCGCGGTGCGGCGCAGCAACCTCAACCTGGCCGGCGGCACCCTGCGCACCCGGGGCGAGGAAATCCGGGTGCGGACCCTCGGCCGCAAGTACACGGCGGCTGAAATGGCCAAAATCGTGGTGCTGGCCAGCCCCGACGGCCAGATCATCACCCTGGACCGGATCGCCCGGATCGAGGACGGCTTTACCGAGGACCCCATTCAGGCCTTCATCAACGGCGACCCATCGGTGATGCTGATCGTCTACAAGACCCGCGCGGAGGACAGCCTGGCGATTTCCGGGGCCGTTGAACAGTTTGTGCGCGAAACCCGCGCGCACCTGCCCGAGGGCGCCAATCTCTCGATCCTCTACGACAACACCGACATGCTGCGGGCGCGCATCAACCTGCTGGTCAAAAACGGGGTCATCGGCCTGGTGATCGTCTTCATCCTGCTGTGGGTGTTTTTAAACGCACGGCTCAGTCTGTGGGCCGGAATGGGTATTCCCATCTCCGTTTCCGGGGCCCTGGTGATTCTCTGGGCGCTGGGGGGCACCCTCAACATGATTTCGCTTTTCGGGTTTATCATGGTGCTGGGGATCGTCGTGGACGATGCCATCGTGGTGGGGGAGGCCATCTACGTTCACCGCAAGGCGGGCCAGCCGCCGCTGGCGGCGGCCGTCGAGGGGGTAGCGGAAGTCGGGATGCCGGTGATCGCCGCGGTGACCACCACGATGGTCGCTTTTATCCCGCTGGCATACGTGGGCGGCATCATGGGCAAGTTTATCGCCGTTTTGCCGACGGTGGTCATCGCCTGTCTGGCGGTGTCGCTGCTGGAATGCCTTTTCCTGCTGCCGGCGCACCTCAGCCACCTGCCGGACCTGAACCGCCCCGAGGCCGGCAAGGACCGTCTGACGCGGCGTTTGGAGACGGTCCAGCGGGTAACCCGCGCGGGGATGGCGTGGTGCGTCGACCGGGTTTACCTGCCGCTGCTGATCAGGGCCTTGACCTGGCGTTACGTTTCCTTCTGCATTGCCATCAGCCTGCTGTTGGTCACCATCGGCCTGATGAAGGGGGGCCTGCTGAAGTTCGAGGTTTTTCCGGAAATCGACGGTTTTGTGGTCACCGGCACCGTCGAGATGCCCGAAGGCACACCATCGGCGGTCACCCGCGAGGCCCTGGGCCAGGTGGAGGCGGCCCTGCTGCGGCTGGCGGCGCGCACTGCGACCCGTTCGGGTGACCCGCTGGTGGTCGACCGCCTGACCCTGATCGGCCAGACCCTGGAAAATTTGCCGCGCTCCGGGCCCCACCTGGGCTCGGCCCAGGCCATATTTCTGGATTCCGAAAAACGCGGGATCCACTCCAAGGACCTCATGGTGGCCTGGGAAAAAGAGGTCGGCGCGATTGCCGGCATCAAATCCCTCGCTTTTGCGGGCATGGCGGCGGGGCCGCCCGGGGCGCCCATCGAGGTTTGGCTGCAGGGCAGCCGAATGAACGATATTCTGGCCGCGGCCGACGATCTGATGGCGCGTCTGCGCAAGTTCGACGGGGTCTACCAGATTCGTTCGGATTTCTCGGCCGGCAAGAACGAGATGCGCCTGGCGCTCAAACCCGAGGCCACCGTCCTGGGGCTGACGGTGGATGACCTGGCCCGTCAGGTTTACGCGGGCTATTACGGCGATGAGGCCCTGCGGCTGCAGCGCGGCCGAGACGACATCCGCGTCAAGGTCCGCTACCCTGAGGCCGAACGGCGGCGCCTGGCGGACATCGAGCAGATCCGGATTCGCACCGCCAGCGGCCACGAGGTGCCGCTGCGCTCGGTGGCCGATGTGCGTTTTTCGCCCGGCTATTCCACCATCATCCGCACCGACGGAATGCGGCGGGTGGCAGTCAGCGCGGGGGTCGACACCGACCGGGCCAATGCCAATGAAATCTTTAGCGAGCTTGCCGCCGGTTTTTTCCCCGAATTGATGCAGCGCTACCCCGGGGTGCGGGTGGCCTTGCAGGGCGAGCAGAAGAAGATGCGCGAATCCTTCAACAGCCTCTACATCGGGTTCCCCTTGGCGGTGTTCGGAATTTTCGTGATCGTGGCCACCATGTTTCGCTCCTACCTGCAGCCGTTCGTGATTTTATTCACGATTCCCTTCGGTATCATCGGGGCGGTCTGCGGGCACCTGCTGCTGGGCTACGATCTCTCCATCATGAGCATCTTCGGCATGGTGGCCCTGACCGGGGTGGTAGTCAACGACGCCATCGTGCTGATCGAACGGGTCAACGTCAACCTGGCCGAGGGCATGCCTCTCTTGGAGGCCATCACCCAGGGCACCCGGCGGCGCTTCCGGGCGGTCATCCTGACCACGGTCTCCACCATCGGCGGGCTGTCGCCCATGATTCTTGAAACCGACTTTCAGGCCAAGTTTCTGATCCCCATGGCACTTTCCATCGCCGCGGGAGTCGCCTTCGCCACCCTGCTGACCCTGGTGCTGATCCCCAGTTTGCTGGTGATCGTAAACGATCTGCGGCGGCTGCCGGTCCGGCTGCTGACCGGTGCCTGGCCCCCGCGCGAAACGGTGGAGCCCGCCGCCCGCCGGATGGTTGCCGATGGGCGGAAGCCGTCGGCAGCCGAACTAAGTGCGACCGGCCGTGCGGCGACCCAGGGCACCCCATCGGACCTCTGCCGGCAGCTGGAAACCGGGGCCGTGGGCCCTCATTCAAAGGACGGAAGGGATGCGATACGCTAAGCACCTGAAAGGCGGTTGGTGGTGTGCACTGGCGTGGCTGGTGATAAACTGCAGCGGGGCGGTTGCGGCCGAAACCGAAGGCGCCGTCCCGGCCGGGGCGGCCCTGGCCGGCTTGGAAGTGCTGGATTTGGCCGCCGCCAAGCGGATCGCGGTGGCGGGCAGCCCGAGTCTGGCCGCGGCCGTCGAGCGCGTGCGTCAAGCCGAAGAGCGGGTCCGCCAGGCCCGCGCCGCTTATTGGCCCTTCCTGGATCTGGGGGGCTCGGCCGCTCGCTCGGAGTTATCCAACAATGCCGCCCGCTCCCGACTGGCGGTGGGCCCCAATTTCGATCTGAATGACGCGTCGGCGGACCGGGAGACGCTTTACCGGGCCGAGCTCGCCGCCGGCTGGACGCTTTTCAGCGGTTTCCGGCGCTGGTTTGAAAACGCGCGTGCGCGTTTCGGCGAGCTGGAAAGCCGCTCGGCGCTGGACGAGGCCCGGCGCCTGCTGCTGTTTTCGGTGGCCGGCAGCTATTACGCGGCGCAGCTGGCCCGGGAGGACCTCACCATCGCCCGCGCCGACGAGGATTTCAACCTGCGTCAGACCGAAGAGGCCCGGGCCCGGCGTCGGGCCGGCAGCGGATCACTGAGCGACGTGCTCAATTTCGAGGTCCAGGTCAACGCGGCCCGCTCGGCCATCAACGATGCCGAGCGCCAGTATGCGCTGGCCCGCATCGGGCTGGCCGTGTTGATGGGCCTGCCGGAGGCGGTCATTCCGGAAACCCTGGAACTGGCCGCCCTCCGGGCCGAAAGCCCCGCGGACCTGGTGCTGCCCGAAGCGGGCCCCCTGGTGGGGTTTGCGGAAAAGCACCGGCCGGACCTGATGGAAGGCGCCTTCCGGCTGCGCCAGGCAGCAGCGGGCATCGGGGTCGCCCGCTCGGATTTCTTTCCCGATCTGTCCCTGCAGGCGGCGCTGGACGGGCTGCGCGAAAGCGACGGACGTTTTGAGGGCGATGACTTCGGCAATTCCATCGGGGTTTACATGACCTACAACCTGTTTGCCGGCGGCGCCACCCGTGCCCGGGTGGCCGAGGCCCGCGCGGGCGAGCGCGAGGCCGAGCGCACCTTGGCGGCGCTGCGGATCTCGGTTGCCTCCGAGGTGCGCGAGGCACTAACCAATCTGGAGGCCTCTCAACGGGAGCTGCGCCTGCAACAGCAAAACTCGGCCCTGGTTCAACAAAACCGGGATCTGGTGGAAAAGGAGTATGCCGCGGGGCAGGCCTCGCTGGTGCGTCTGAACGAGGCCCAGCGCAACCTCATCCAGGCCCGCAGCCGTCTGGCGTTGGCACGCGTGGCCCTGCGGCAGTCTTGGGAGCGGCTTGAAGCGGCCACGGGGCGCAACCTGATGGACGGCGTGACGGCTGACTCGGCAAAGATGCCGTGAACCGCTGCCGCTGATCTTTCAGACCGGCATGATGACCACCGGAACGGTGGTGCACTTGATGACGCGGTCCGCCACGCTGCCGAAATCGAAATGAGATTCACTCCCGCGGCTGGCCAGGACCACCAGATCGATGGTCTCCTGGGTGACAAAATCCAGAATGACCTGGGCGGGCTCCCCCACGGCGATGTGGCGAATGTAGAGCGGACACTCGTTGAGGAATTTATCGCAAATTTCGGTCAGGCGCTTTTCGGCCATTTCTTTCTCCATGGCGTGCATGGTTTCTTTTTCCTGGGGGTCAAAGTCGCCGTAGTGGGCGCCGAATTCAGGGTAGTCTTTCATAACATAGAGAATATGGATTTCGGCCCCGTACTGCTGCGACAGCGAGGTGACCAGGGGCAGCGCCCGGGATGCATTTTCGGAAAAATCCGTCGGCCACAGAATTCTTTTTATCTCCATTTTTTTACCTCCCCATATGATTTTTGATTTTCTGTTGCACTGGTTCCGTAAACTGGACGCGACTGGCTCCGGTAACCGGTTTTTGGCCTGGAGTGCCCGGCAGCACCGGCAAACAACCGCGGCGTGGGCTCATTCGCCGGCTGTGCCGGCGCCGGTCTGCCGGGCCGTCGCGCCGGAGGCCGCGATCTCGGTCATCAGCCGCAGCACGGCCACCTCCTTGGCCTTGGCCTCGACGTCGATGGTGATGTCCATCCCCCGCCAGCTCTCGGGGACGTCCGCGATGTTGATAAAATCGTGATGGTTGCGGGGGTTGCCGTGGCCCCAGGGCCTCAGGGGGCTGGAGACGTGAAACAGCGGCTCCCGGTTCCAGGTGGCCAGCGCCCTTGCGGTGGCCGCCGCCTCGGAAAGCCCGTCGGGCAGGCAGCGGTGGTGGTGTACATCGTAAACCAGCGGGACCCCGACCGCCTGGCAGACCGGTAAAAGGTCCGCCGGCGAATAGATCCGGTCGTCGTTTTCCAGCGTCAGGCGCGCACGGATCGGCTGGGGCAGTTCGGCGATGCGGCCGGCCAGGCGCTTCAGCGCCGGTGCTTTGTCGCCGTATGCGCCGCCGCCGTGGATATTGATGACGTCGGCGGCCACCCACTCGGCCACCTCGGCCTGGTAGCACAGTTCGGCCATCGCGTGGCGGGTGACTTTTTCGCTGGGCGAGGAGAGCAGAATGAACTGGTCCGGGTGGAAGCTGGTGCGCAGGTCGTGGCGCCGGCTGAACGCGCCGCAGTCGCGGAATTTGGCCACGATTTCGCGGTGGCCCGGCAACTCGGCGATCCCGTAGCCGGTCTCCGGGTGGGTTTTCAGCGGCAGGATCTGGCTGTTGATGCGAAAAGCCCCGATGCCGTTCTCGCGGCAAAACGCCAGGGCCTGCTGGAGGGCCTCGGCGTTGCGCGTGCAAATTTCGGCCAGGCGCTGCAACTGCTCCCGGCGCGGCCGCTTTTGCAGAAAAGTCGCCGTTGTGCGGCCAAATTTGATGGGTTCACGGTGAAAGATGCAGCACAACCCCCAACGTGGCATAAAGGCTCCTCAAAAGTGGTGACGTCCGAGTCGGCTGGCGCCGCAGTGGCAGGTTCCGCCTCTCATCGCCCCCCGATTTCTCTGGCATTGCAATCTTTTAGTCCAAAGTAATCATAAGTGGGTATGATTTGCAATTCCTGCTTGCGAGGGTGCCTCGCTGGCTAGCGGTATGAACTTCGGTTATGGACATGGAGGACCTATGAAGAAAAACCTGCACATCCTGCTTGCCGCCTGGCTGATGGTCCTGCTGTGGCTGCCGGCCGTGGGCATCGCCGGCGTTGCGGTCGAGGGGGTGATTTTCCCTGCGGTCTGGGAGAGTCACGGGCAGCGGCTCGAACTGAAGGGGGTCGGGCTTTTTCGCTACATGGTGTTCATCAAGGCCTACGTGGGGGCGCTCTACGCTGTCGCCGGGACACCTCCGGAGCAGATTCTGGCCGACCGCGCCAAACGGCTCGAGGTTCAGTATTTCCACCCCATTTCCGGGGAGGATTTCGGTCCGGTGACCACCCGGGCCATCTCGCGTAACGTGTCGGCCGACGTCCTGGCGCGCATTCGGCCCCAAATCGATCGGCACAATGCCCTTTACCGGGACGTTCAACCGGGTGATCGTTACGCCCTGACCTACATTCCGGGATGGGGCACGGAGCTCGCCCTGAACGGCGAGCCGCTGGGGGTGATTCCGGGGGCCGAGTTCGCCGCGGCCGTGTTTTCCATCTGGCTGGGTCCGCAGCCCCTCAGCACGGATTTCAAAGAGGCCTTGTTGGGCCGGATCTGACCAGACGCGGCTGCCGGAGGCCCGCTGTCTGGCCGCCGCAGGTATCGGGTGCGATCCGGGCGCGGATGATTAGACCATATTTTTGTTGCTCTGATCCCGTTTATGTGGTGTCCTGCATCGCGCGTTCCCCATTTACGTTTTAACCCTTTCTTGAAGTCCGACGCCTGCGGGCGTGTCCTTCCGGCCGCGTCCGGGACATCGGATGCCCGGCCCCAAAGCCGAGCCATCTCATCCGGCCTTGTCCCATGCGGCGGCGGAAACCCAGGTCGTCGTCTGACCTGGGTCGGATTGCAGCCGGCACCCGTCAAGAGTGCGCAATGCTTGCGCGGGTTGATGTGTGAGAAGCCTTTTCAGGGGGAAGCGTGCCACTACCGCTTAAAAAGCAGCATGACATCGGCGCCAAAGAAGATGCCATCATCGAAATCGAGCACATGCACAAATGGTTTGGTGACTTTCATGTGCTCAAGGACATCGATTTGACCGTCCACCGCAAGGAGCGGATCGTTATCTGCGGGCCTTCGGGTTCGGGCAAATCGACCCTGATCCGCTGCATCAACCGCTTGGAGGAGCATCAGCGCGGAAAGATTCGCGTGGACGGCATCGAGCTGACCAGCAGCATCAGGAACATCGAAAAAATCCGGGCCGAGGTCGGTATAGTGTTTCAGCATTTCAATCTCTTCCCGCATCTGACGATCCTGGAGAACCTCACCCTGGGGCCTATTTGGGTGCGCAAGGAGTCCAAAGCCCAAGCCGAGGAAACGGCGATGGCCCTCCTTGAAAAAGTGCGGATCGCCGAACAGGCGCGGAAATACCCCGGCCAGCTTTCCGGGGGGCAGCAGCAGCGGGTTGCCATAGCCCGCAGCCTGTGCATGAAGCCCAAGGTGATGCTCTTTGACGAGCCCACCTCGGCGCTGGACCCTGAAATGGTCAAGGAAGTGCTGGACGTCATGATCAGCCTGGCGCGCGAGGGGATGACCATGCTGGTGGTGACCCACGAGATGGGGTTTGCCAAAAGCGTGGCCCACCGGGTACTCTTTATGGACCAAGGGCGGGTCGTGGAGCAAAGTACACCCAAGGAATTTTTCGAAAACCCCCGGAGCGATCGCACCCGGCTTTTCCTCAACCAGATTCTGCATTAGGCGCCATTGATCCCATCTCTTTTTCCGCCAGCGGGGGCGGATGCCGCGAATCGCAGCTTCCAAATTAATCGGCTTTTCGACGCCACACGAACGGAAAAACCCTATGAAACCGATTGTCGCCATTCTCGGACGGCCCAATGTGGGCAAGTCCTCGCTCTTCAACCGCATCACGCGCTCGAAAAACGCCTTGGTGGACAACACCCCGGGGGTGACCCGGGACCGCATCCACGGGGAGGCGCTCTGGGAGGAAACCCCCTTTACGGTGGTGGATACCGGCGGCTTTGTGGAAGGCGACCCGGACCATTTTTCGGACCCGATCCGCCAGCAGGTCCTGCAGGCCATCCACGACGCCGATGTCCTGGTCATGGTGCTGGACGCCAAGGGGGGCCTCTCGCCCTACGACCGTGACATGCTCCCCCTGCTGCGCGACGCCGGCAAGCCGGTCTTCTATCTGGTCAACAAGGTGGACGGCCTGGAACAGGAAGCCCTGCTCTACGAGTTTTACGAACTGGGGGTCGCGCCCCTCTACCCGGTGTCGGCCGAACACGGTTACGGGGTGCCCGATTTTCTCGATGTCCTGGTCGCAGCGCTGCCCGCCGCTGCACCCGAGCCGGCGGTCGAGATGGTGCGCATCGCCGTGGTGGGGCGCCCCAACGTGGGCAAATCCTCGCTGATCAACCGGATCCTGGGGCGGGAGCGCCTGGTTGTGAGCAAAGTCCCCGGCACCACCCGCGATGCGGTGGATGCCGTCTGCAAGGTCAACGGAAAACCTTACGTCCTGATCGATACCGCCGGCATCCGGCGCAAGGGCCGGGTGGAGGAAAAGCTCGAGAAATTTTCGGTCATCAAGGCCCTCCAGGGGTTGGAAGGCTGCGATGTGGCCCTGATCGTGCTGGACGCCCACGAGGGCATCACCGATCAGGACATCACCATCGCCGGCTATGCCCACGATCGCGGTTGCGGCTGTATTCTGCTGCTCAACAAGTGGGATCTGGTGGAAAAGGACAACCTGACCACCCGGCGCTACGTCGAGGAACTGCGCGCGGCGTCCCGCTTTCTGCAGTTTGCGCCCATTATGACCCTTTCGGCCAAGACCGGTCTCAGGGTTCCGCGTATCTTCGAGCTTGTCGAAGCCGTTTACGCCCAGTACGTCACGCGCTTGGGAACCGGCAAGCTCAACCGCATCATGGAGCGCGCCCTGCAAGCCAACGAGCCGCCCATGCACCGCGGCCATCGCCTGAAATTTTTCTACACCACCCAGGTGGGCACCAAACCACCGACCTTCGTAAGCTTCGTGAACTATCCCGATGCCGTCCATTTTTCCTACAAACGCTATATCATCAACCAGATTCGGGAGGGCGCGGGGCTGGACCAGACTCCCCTGCGGCTGATTTTTCGGCAGCGCTCGGGGCCGCTCAAGGATTTTGTGGCAAGCCGCGCCCGGCGGCCGCAACCGAGGAAGGGGCGCGCCAAAAGAAAAGGATAAGGCAGACCAGCGTGGATATTTTTGAACAGCGGGCGCAGCAGGCCGCAAATGCCGAGAGGCCGCTGGCCGAGCGGATGCGGCCTCGCAGCCTGGAGGAATTCGTCGGCCAGGGGCACGTCGTGGGGGTGGACAGCCTGGTTCAGCGGGCCGTGGCCCGGGACCGGATCTTCTCGATGATTCTCTGGGGCCCCCCGGGCTGCGGCAAAACCACCCTGGCCCGGATCATCGCCCGGGAGACCCGCTCACACTTCACCCAATTTTCGGCGGTTCTCTCGGGGGTCAAGGAGATCCGCGCGGTCGTGACCGAAGCCCGCGAGCAGCTCAAGATTCATCGCCGGCGTACGATCCTTTTTGTCGACGAAATCCACCGGTTCAACAAAGCCCAGCAGGACGCCTTCCTGCAGCACGTCGAAAGCGGCCTGATCACGCTGATCGGGGCCACCACCGAAAACCCCTCCTTTGAGGTCATTGCGCCGCTGCTCTCGCGCTGCCGCGTGATTTCCCTCAAGCCCCTGGAACCCGAGGAGATCGGCGTTGTCCTGGACCGGGCCCTATCGGATGCCGAACGCGGTCTGGGAGGCCAGGGGCTGTGCCTCGAGGCCGACGCGCGCGACCATCTGGTGCGCATTGCCGGCGGAGATGCCCGCAGCGCTCTCAACAGCCTGGAGCTGGCGGTCGCGCTGGCCACCGATGGCCTTCAGGGGCGGGTTCGGCTGGTGGACGTGGAAAAGGCGCTGCAGCAGAAGGCCCTGATCTATGATAAGGCCGGGGATGAACACTACAACCTGATCTCGGCCCTGCACAAAAGCCTGCGCGGCAGCGATCCGGACGCTGCGCTCTACTGGCTGGGGCGGATGCTGGCGGCCGGCGAAGACGCCCTTTACATCGCCCGCCGAATGGTGCGGTTCGCATCCGAGGATGTCGGCAACGCGGACCCCTATGCCCTGGGGGTTGCCATGCAGGCGGTGGAGGCGTTTCGATTCCTGGGGCACCCGGAAGGGGAACTGGCACTCGCCCAGGCTGCCGTCTACCTCGCCACCGCGCCCAAGAGCAACAGCCTGTATCGTGCATACGGAGAAGTCCGAAAAACCGTCCAGAAAACCGGCAGCCTGCCGGTGCCGTTGCACCTTCGCAACGCACCGACCCGGTTGATGCGCGATCTCGGCTACGGCCGGGATTACCGCTACGCCCACGATTTCCCTGACGCCTACGTCTCCCAGGACTACCTGCCAGACACGCTGCGTGGGCGCCAATTTTATCACCCGACCGAGCGCGGCTACGAACAGAGCGTCAAGCGCCGGCTGGACCAGTGGCGGCGGTTGCAGGCGGCCGCCAAGTCCGATCGACAGACCTGAGACCGCCCCGCCGCAGCCCTGCCCGCTTCAGGGCGCCTCTTCCGGTGGCGCGTTGCGGCAGGACGCGGCCGGCATCCGGAACGTCCGGTCCGGAGGCTCCCAGCTGCCGGGCGGGTCGCTGCCAAAGGTGCGCTCCGTGATCCTCAGCCCCCCCTTGCCGTCCATCAGCAGCAGGCTCGAAGAGCGGGTGCCGTAGTCGCGGCTGGTGATAAACAGCGGCGACAGGCGCTGCTCCCACTCCGGGCCGACGCCGGTTGTCGGGAGGCATCCGACCGGGGCCGGGCTGCGGTCGCCGAGAAGCTCGAAGACCGCCTTGGCGGTGATGGGGCCCTTTGCCGCCGCCAGCCGCCGAAGCCGCTGCTTGCCCTTGGCGACCTTGGGCCAGGGCGTGTCCAGGAGGTGGTTGCTGAGGCCGTAAAGACCGGGGCCCAGGCGTCGGATGCAGCCGTTGCGGTTTGAAAAAAAGAACAGCCCTGCGTGGTCCCCCACCAGCAGGTTGAAGCCGTTGAAGCGCCGGCTCCGGGGGCGCAGGTGTTCCAGGTAGGCGCGCGGCGGTCGGTTGCCGGCGAGAAAATCGACCACCAGCCGTCCGCGGCTCGGGGCCCCGGCCCTGAGCGCCGCCGGGTCGCGGTAGTTGGTGATCGCGGCCCAGCGCCCGCCGGCGGCGATTCCCATCCAGGTGCCGTGGGCCTCCAGGTCGCGGCCGGCCAGGATCGTCGGTCGATCCCGCCAGAAGCCCAGCGGCGCCGTGGGCCGGGCATAGAACTCGTCGCGATTGGCGGCCAGTATCAGCGTATAATCCGGGTGCATGCGGTGCGCGAACAAAATCAGGCACATTTCCGTCACCATTGACCTGTTAATCGAGTTTATGTTAATAATCCCAATTTGATTTGTTAAGGAAAAACTTTTTCATCGGATAGAATAGAAAGGAGCAAACATGCGCGAGGTGGTGTTGGTCAGCGGGGCGCGGACGGCTATCGGGGCCTTTGGCGGTGGGCTGAAATCAGTGTCGGTGGTGGACATGGGGGCGCTGGTGATGAAAGCGGCCCTCAAGAGAGCCGGATTACGGCCGGTGCCGAGCGAGGACGTGAAGGCCCTTGCGCCGGAAAAATTGAAGGGCCGGGGGCTGGTGGCGCCGGAAAAAACCGGCTACGACTGGGACGAGAGCGCCATGCCGGTGAATGTCGACGAGGTCATCATGGGCAACGTCCTGCAGGCCTGC
>JBAPYE010000041.1:0-4347 GCA_049284575.1 Desulfobacterales bacterium | reverse complement strand
TGGCGCGCGGCCGTGCGCCGCAGCCGGGCGGTCAGTACGCCGAGGCCCCTGGCGGTGGTGCTGCCGGGGACCATGGGCAGCGCCTTGAGCGTGGACGGCGAACCGGTCTGGCTGAATTACTGGGCGTTGATGTGGGGGGGGCTGGCACGGCTCAAGGCACCCGCAGAGCGGATCGATCCCACCGATCTGCTGGGTCAGTTCTACGGCCCCCTGCTGGAGTTTCTGGCCCGCAGCCACCGCGTGGAGATATTCCCCTACAACTGGCGCGACTCGGTTCGCCTTGGGGCCCAAAAGCTGGCCGACCGGTTGGAGGACTGGCTGCCGGATGCCGAGCGCAACCGGCAGCCGGTGCACATCGTCGCCCACTCCATGGGGGGGCTTGTAGTGCGCGCCATGATGGGCGACGGCGGCCGCGGCGCCAATCTCTGGCAGCGGGTTGCGGCCCTTCCCAACAGCCGTTTCATGATGCTGGGCACCCCCAACCACGGCTCCTACGAGGCCGTGCGCTGGTTGACCGGGTTCAACCCCACCCAGGCCAAGCTCGCTCTTCTGGACCTGAAAAACGACCTGGACGCGATCATCGATATCGTGCGGAAGTTCCCCGGCCTCCTGGAACTGCTGCCCTTTGCCGCGGGGGACCCGGATTTCAGCCAACCGGACCTGTGGCGGGACTTGAAACAGCAACTGGGCGCAGACTGGGATGCAGCCGAGGAGACGGTTCTGGCACAGGCCAAAACCACCTGGGATGAACTGGGCAAAGCCGAACCCGACCCGAAATTCAGCGTCTATGTGGCGGGCTCTCAGAGGGCCACGGTCGCCGCCCACCGGCTGGTCGCCTATGAGGAGTCCTACCTGTCCGGCCGAAAACGGCTAGACTTCAAGGGCACCTCGGAAGGTGACGGGACCGTGACCTGGGCCTCCGGCGCCATCGGGAGTGTGCCGGTCTGGTATCTGGAGGATACGGCCCACGACGAGCTGTGCGCCCAAAAACGGGCATTTCCCGGCTATCTCGAGCTGTTGATGACCGGGGCCACCACGCGCCTGTCAATGGTACCGCCGCTGGCGGTTCGCGCGGGCCGGCGACCGGAAGGCCTTTTCAGCATGCCCAGCGTGCCCCCCAGCGACGGCATCCCCGACGAGGAGAGTCTGCGGAGCCTTGGCTTCGGCCCGAGCCGGCCTTTCGACCCGGCCGCAGCCGGCCGCGGGGTGCCCGCCATCACGGTCAGCATCCGGCACGGGGACCTGGCCTACGCCTCCCACCCGGTCCTGGTGGGCCACTACTGGGGGGACACCATCGTCAGCGCGGAGGAGGCCTTGAATCGCCGGCTGGACAATATGCTTTCAGAGCGGCGCGATCTGGGCATCTACCCCGGGCGGCTGGGCACCCACGCCCTGTTCTTCAACCGCAAAAAAGAGGCCCGGCCGGGGGGCGCCATCGTCGTCGGGCTGGGCCAGGTGGGCGAGATCTCGCCAAACCTCCTCACCGCCTGCGTGCGCGACGCCCTACTGGACTATGCTTTGAAGGCCGCCCAGTGGCCGGATGAACGCTTCGGGCCCATCGGCGGGCCCCGCTCGGTCAGGATCACCTCTCTCCTGGTGGCCACTGGCGCCGGCGGCATGACCGTCAGGGATTCGGTTTGCGCCATCCTGCGGGGGGCCGCAGCGGTCAACCGGAAACTGGTCGATGCCCGCATGGAGGACCGCGTGGTGATCGATCGGATCGAATTTATCGAGCTGTTCGAAGATGTCGCCATCACCGCCGCCGAGGCCCTGGAGGCCGCCATGGCCGATGGCGAATTGGACCTGGCGCTGGACTGGCCCGCGCGGGTGGTCGAAGCGGGGCAGGGCGGGCGGCACCGAATCCAATACGGTGAAGCCGAGGGGTGGTGGCAGCGGCTGGAAATCACCCGCGAAGAGGAAAGCGACCTGCTGCGGTTCATTGCCACCACAAACCGCGCCAGGGCCGAGGAGACCCTTGCCACCGGTCAGTTGCGCCTGGCCGATGGCTTCATCCGGCAGGCCGCGCAATCTTCCAGCGCCAATTCCGAGGTGGCCAAGACCCTCTTTGAGATGCTGCTTCCCAATCGGCTCAAAGAGCAGGCCCCCAAACAGGACGACCTGGTGTTGCTGCTGGATGACGAGTCCGCCCGTTTCCCGTGGGAACTGCTGGAGGACCGCTGGAGCCATGCGGGCCGACCGCCGGCGGTGGCCTCTGGGCTGATCCGTCAGCGCAAGACCCCCAAGTTCCGGGCCCACCCGGCGCACGCCGTAGAGCCCACGGCACTGGTGATCGGCAACCCCGACCTGGAGGGCTGGAACGCTTTCGGTGACCTGCCCGGTGCGCGCAGCGAGGCCCAGAAAGTCCTGGCCATGCTGAACGCCAGCGGCTTTCGCGCCATCGGCTGTATCGACGAGAGAACCGACGGCATCCTCTCCGGGCTCCACCAGGATGCCTGGCGCATCCTGCATCTGGCGGGCCACGGGGTGCACGAATTCGAGATCGACGACCCGGTGAGCGCCGGGGATTCCGAGGATCTCGGAAAGACCCCAAAGAGCCTCTCCGGCAGGGAAGTCGGGAAGGCCCGCAAGCGCATTTCCGGCATGGTCATCGGCAAGGACACCATCCTGACGCCGGGGGATGTGGAACAGATGCGCTGGGTGCCGGAACTGGTATTTATCAATTGCTGCCACCTGGGCAAAACCGGCCCACCGTCCCAGGTCGCCTACGGCCTGCTGGCGGCCAACCTGGCCATGCAGTTCATCGACATGGGGGTCAAGGCAGTGGTGGCAGCCGGTTGGGCCGTGGATGACGGTGCTGCCGAGGCCTTTGCGGAGACCTTTTATCACCGCCTGCTCTCAGGAGAGGCCTTCGGCGAGGCCATCCGGGCGGCGCGTCAGGAAATCTGGCTGCGCTTTTCCAACGTCAACACCTGGGGCGCCTATCAGTGCTATGGCGACCCCGCGTTTCGGCTGCACGGGGACGGCCCCTTGGAGACGAGAAAGGAGAAAAGGGCCTATTTCACCCCCCATGAACTGATTGCCGACCTGGACAACCAAACCCAGTGGATCCGGATGCAAATGCAGGCCCCAGACCCCGATGGATCGTCGCTGACCGCCATGGGGGAGCAAATCGGAAAATTCATCAAACGGGTCCCGGAATCTCACCGCAAGGAATGGCAAAAGCGCGCCGATGTGGCCGCCGCCCTGGGGTTTGCCTGGGGCGAGACCGGCGCCTACCGCAAGGCCGCCGAGTGGCTGGAAAACGCCATCACGGCCGACCGGGGCGACTGCCCCATGCGGGCCGTGGAGCAGGCCGCCAATTTCAAAGTGCGCGCCGCCGCCATGGCGTGGCAGGAATTGCGCCAACTGAAGGCCGACGAGGAACGTGAGAACAAGCGCCGTAAGCTGTTGGAAGAGGTCGGGCAGGCGCTGGACACCCTGGAGCGCCTGGTGCAAACCGGCCAGAGCATCGAGCGGCTGAACCTTCTGGGCGGGGCCTTCAAGCGGCAAGCCTATATCGTCGAAACCCGCGGAGACAGGCAAAAGGCCCTTGAAAGCATGGGAAAATATTACCGTGCCGCCTATGACCTGGACTGCAAGGCGAGCAACACCCCCGATCCTTACGCCTTCACCAATTATGCCTTGGCCAGGGTGCTGTTGGAGCACATCCGCAAATCCCGTGGGACGGTTTGGAAACAGAAGCTCGTAGCCGAGTGCCGCCAAACCATCGACATCGCCCGCAGGCGCTATGCGGCAAACCCCAATTTTTGGGATGTCACGGCCGAAGCGGATTGCTTGCTGGTCCTGCTCCTGTCAAACCCGAACGCGGCAGCCCAAAAGATGGACGAAGACGCCAAGACCATCGTGGAAAAGTACCGGGATGCCGGCTTGCAGGGCACCAGCCCTCGGCAGATGGCCTCCATCCGGGAGCACCTGGATTTTATCCTGGAAGTCCATGAAGCTTCCAACGCCAAACTCAATGAGGCTTTGGCGATGATTCGAAACGCGATCTGAAAGCCGGCCAAACGGGTCTTGCCGCCCGGAACACGGCCGGTGCATTGAACGGGAAAGCGCTTGTTTCCATGAATGCCGCTGGAATCGAACCCGGTGTAACCTATGGAAGGTAAGTTAAGGCTCTGCAAAGGGCAGGGCTGGAATGGAACCAAACAACACATGATAACGGAGGTGTCCCATGGCGTGGAAATGGTATGAAATCACCAGCTACAAAGTGTCGGTGGGCGGTCAGAACGACTACTACGGCGGGGTTCAACTCATGGGGGAGGGGTTTTATGCATTGTTGAAATTCCACAAAGACGGTCCCCTTCCCGGCGCGACGGCGCCCACGAC
>JBAPYE010000040.1:0-5244 GCA_049284575.1 Desulfobacterales bacterium | reverse complement strand
TGAAAACATACGCTATAACGGCCCACGTGTCAAAGCAAAAGGCCAGTCACAGCGCAACGCCACCACGACAGAAAGGGCGGCCCCCGGAGGAGCCGCCCTGCAAACGGTGCAAAGCGCAGTGGGCCGTTAAAATCATTCTGCGCCTTGTGTGCTACGGGTATCGACGGGTTGGCGGGGCAACTTGAACTGGTTTTTCGCCCGAGCCCGGCCAACCCGACGCAAATGGGGTGGACAGGCTGCCGACCGAGACGCTATAGTAGGCGCGTTTTCGGGGCATGCGCCGGGAGCACGCGCAGGGCGGAACCCGGCCCCTCACCCACGAAAGGAGCTGGCAAAGCGATATGGAGAAGAAGATTGCGATACTGCCGGGAGACGGCATCGGGCCGGAAGTGATGCGCGAAGCCCTCAGGGTGCTGGACGCGGTGCAGGAAAGGTTCGCGCTGCGGCTGGCCTATGAATTTGCCGACGTGGGCGGGGTGGCCATCGACCGCCACGGCGCAGCCCTGCCATCCGGCACCCTGGATGTCTGCCAATCGGCGGATGCCATTCTTTTCGGCTCGGTCGGCGGCCCCAAATGGGAAAGCCTTCCGCCGGCCGAACAGCCCGAAAGGGCCGCCCTGCTCCCCCTTCGGAAACATTTCGAGCTCTTCTGCAATCTTCGCCCCGCTCGGGTTTTCAAATCCCTGGCCGCCGCCAGTCCACTAAAACCCGAAATCGTAAAAGACGGCTTTGACATCATGTGCGTGCGCGAGCTGACCGGCGGGATCTACTTTGGCACCCCCAAGGGCCGCGAGGGCAGCGGGCCGGATGAAAAGGCCTTCGACACCATGGTCTACACGCGCCGCGAAATCGAGCGCATCACCCGCGCGGCCTTCGACATCGCGCGCATGCGGCGCGGCCGGGTGACCTCCGTCGACAAGGCCAACGTGCTGACCAACATGGTCTTCTGGCGCGAAATCGTCACCCGGTTGGCCGCCGAATACCCCGACGTGACCCTTGATCACATCTACATCGACAACGCCACCATGCAGTTGATCCGCAACCCACAGCAGTTCGACGTGCTGTTGTGCGGCAACATGTTCGGAGACATCATTTCCGACGAGTGTGCGATGCTCACCGGGTCCATGGGGCTGCTGCCATCGGCGAGTCTCAACGGCAGCCAGTTCGGGCTTTATGAACCCGCCGGGGGCTCGGCCCCGGACATTGCCGGCAAGGGGGTCGCCAACCCCGTGGCCCAGATTCTCTCAGCGGCCATGATGCTGCGCTACAGTTTCGGTCTGGCGGCCGCGGCCGACGCTGTCGAAAAAGCGGTGGTGGAGACCCTCGAGGCCGGGATCCTGACGGCTGACATCACCCCCCGGGGCGCACGCGCCGTGGGTACCGCCGCCATGGGAGACGCCATCGTGGCGCGTCTGCGGCCAAGCTGAAGGCCGGTGCCGCGGGCCCGTCACACCCGGGAACGAAGCACAGCGGCAGCGGACCGGGCTCCGGCGATCTCGAAGATAAACCGGGGTAAAGCCGTTCATGGCATTCACCCCAGATGGGGCAGCCCGCTTTGCAGATACCAGATTTTCTCCTGGGGATAGTAAACCCACGACTGCTCGTCGACAATCGTGCGTTCGATCAGCTCGTCGATTTTGTAGTAGCGAATGGCGACCGTCTGATCGGCCCGGGACATGTCATCCAGAAATTTGACCTTGCGGATCTCATAGGCCGTGACCTTGAAGGTCTTGAGACGCACGAGGTCCTCGGGCGGGGGGGGGTGTTCGAGAAAATTGACGGCAGATTCGTAATCGGACCACTGGATGGCGAGCCCATATGAGCGGGCCGACTGGGCGAAGCTCTGCGCCTGAAGGTGGCTGTTGTAGCTGGCGCAGCCGGAAAGCAGGAGCGCCGCCAGGCCAAGCGCCCGGAGGGGCCCCAAAAGTCGGCGGCGGCAAGTGAAATTAGCGGCGTCATCTGATAGCGGCGTCATGCAAACCGTATATTCGCACCGGACGGTCTTGTCAAATGCAAAAACGGGGAAGCGCCTGGTCCGCATCACGTGCCGGCCCGTTCAGGTAGGTGCGGCTGAAACCATCGCTTTTTCCCCACAGCGTGGAGGGAATTATGTTCAGAAAATTTTTGACGGTCAGCGTTTTTGCCCTGATTACAGCCTTGGCGCCCGGCTGCCCGGCAAGCGACGCCAAAGTCATCCTCAAGTGCGGCACGGCAACCCAACCCAGCCACATCTACAACCTGGCGGCTGAATATCTCGCAAAAATCGTGGCCGAACGCACCGGCGGAGCGATCGAAATCCAGGTCTTTCCGGCCTCTCAGCTGGGCTCCGAGCGCGACATGATCGAAGGGTTGCAGCTCGGCTCGCTGGAGATGACCCTGTCCTCCACCGGCCCGCTGGGTAATTTCGTGCCCCAGGTCAAGCTGTTCAACCTGCCGTTTCTCTTCCGGGACCGCGAGGCTTGCTACCGCGTCCTGGACGGCGAAATCGGCACCCGGATCGCGGCGCTTTTTCCCGGGATCGGCATCCGTTCCCTGGGGTGGTACGAGAACGGCTTTCGCAACATCACCAACTCCAAACGCGCCATCACCAGCCCCGACGATATGAAGGGGCTCAAAATCCGGGTCATGGAGGACGACGTCTTCATCCTGACCATGAAGGCCCTGGGGGCCAGCCCGCTGCCGATGGCCTTCGGAGAGCTCTTCACGGCGCTCGAGCAGAAGATCGTCGACGCCCAGGAAAACCCGCTGGCGGTCATCCACTCCTCGCGCTTGTTCGAGGTCCAGAAGCACCTGGCCATGACCGGGCACTTCTACTCGCCGGCCGTGCTGCTGGTCAGCGAGATCAGCTGGCAGAGCTTAAGCCCGGAGCATCAGCGGATCCTGACCGAAGCGGCCACCGAGGCCCGCGACTATGAGCGCAGCCTCTCCCAGGAGGCCGACCGGGAGTTGGAGGCCGCCCTGAACCAGGCGGGCATGGCGGTCACCCATCCGGACAAGACACCGTTTGTGGAAGCGGTCGCCGGAGTCTACCGCACCCCGTCGGTGATCCAGGCGATCGGCGGCGGCAACCCCGAGGAGGGGTGGAAGCTGATCGAGGCGGTGCGCGCCGCGACGAGATAGGGGGGCCATCCGAAACACGCCGTGGAAACGGCCCGATTGTCGCACCCGCCCGGACCATGCGCGCCGGGTGGGCGCAGGTCCCCGGCCGGCGGCAGACCCCGCCGGCCCTGTACTGAAGGGGGCAGGGTGTTCTTCGAAACCGTTTTCAACCTGATGGACCGCGCCGTCAACTGGTGCCTGGCCCTGCTGATGGCGGCCATGGTGGCCGTGGTCAGCGCCCAGGTGTGGTGCCGCTTTGTGCTCAACGACCCCCTGGCCTGGTCGGAGGAGGCCGGCCGCTACCTGTTCGTGTGGATTTCCTTCATGGGCGCCGCCGCCGGGGTCCGCTACCAGGTCCACCTGGGCATCGACCTGCTGCAGAGATTCCTGCCCGACCGGCCCTACCGTCTGGCGGTGGTGCTGGTCAACCTGATGGTCCAGATCTTTCTCGTGGTCATCATTTGGGGAGGCTTTAAACTCCTGGGAATCGTCCAGTTCCAGGAATCCGCCTCGATGCACATCTCCATGCGCTACCCGTACCTGGCGGTGCCGGTGGGCGGCATCTTGATGCTGATCAACTCGCTGCGGGTGTCGGTCGGCGCCATCCGCAACCGGCCGCTGGGCCGCGAGCTGCGGGTATGACGGCCATCCTTCTGGTTGCGCTGCTGGTTTGCTTCGCTCTGGGGATGCCGATCGCCTTCTCCCTGGGCGTGGCCTCGGTGACCGCCCTGCAGTTCGGCGCCGACCTGCCGCTGGCCCTGGCGGCCCAGCGCCTCTTCACCGGCACCGATTCCTTTCCCCTGATGGCCGTCCCGTTTTTCATGCTGGCCGGCGAGCTGATGGAGTGCGGCGGCATCTCGCGGCGCCTGTTCGATTTCGCCCATGCCCTGGTGGGTTTCGTCTATGGCGGGCTGGCGATGGTGGCGGTGGTGGCGGCCATGTTTTTCGCCGGGATCTCCGGGGCGGCGGCCGCAGACACCGCCGCCGTCGGCGCCGTCTCGATCCCGGCCATGATCCGCAAGGGCTACCCCAGGGGCTTCGCCGCCGCGGTGCAGGCCGCCGGAGGTTCCATCGGCGTGATCATCCCGCCGTCGATCCCGATGATCATCTACGGGGTGGTGGGGGGGGTCTCCATCGGCAAACTCTTCATGGGCGGCTTCATCCCGGGAGCCCTGATCGGGGGCGGCCTGATGACCGCCAGCTATTTTCTCGCCCGCCACGCCGGCTACGCGCGCGACAGGTTTCGCGGCGGGCGGGAAATCGTGCGCACCTTCGGCGGCGCCCTCCCGGCCCTGCTGATGCCGATCATCATTTTAGGCGGCATCCTGGGCGGCGTCTTCACCCCCACCGAAGCCGCCGTCGTGGCGGTGCTCTACGGGGCCGCGGTCGGCTTCCTGGTCTACCGCGAACTGAAGCTCCGGGATCTGCCGCGGATCCTGGCCAAAGCCGCCGTCTCGACTTCCACGGTGATGCTGCTGATCGCCACGGCCAACATTTTCGGCTGGATCCTGACCGCCGAGCGGGTGCCCCAAAACGTGGCCGCCCACCTCGTCACCCTGAGCGCCTCCCCGGCCGCGCTCTACGCGCTGATCCTGGGGTGCCTGCTGGTGGTGGGCACCTTCATGGAAACATCGGCCGCGCTGATCATCCTGACACCGGTCTTTCTGCCGGTAGTGCAGCAGTTCGGCATCGACCCGGTACACTTCGGCGTGATCATGGTGACCGCGTTGGCCATCGGCATGCTGACGCCGCCCCTGGGCATCTGCCTGTTTATCGCCTGCAACATCGCCCGCATTCAGCTGCCCGAAATCATCCGGCACATCGCGCCGTTTCTGGCCATCATGATCGCTCTGCTCGTGCTGATGACCTACGTGCCCGACATCGTTCTTTTAGTTCCCAGAGTGTTTGGGGGCTGAGATCCCAGCCGGGTGGGCTGCACCCGGTGAGGGCGGCGGGCATTCGAATGGTGCCGGGCGCGGGCGGCCGCCGGGCTTTTTTCCGCGGCACAAACGCCGGAAATTCATGCGCCCAAAGGAGGAGCCGTGTGCGGCAGATTCGTGGTCTTCAGCAATCTCGAGACGCTCGTAGCGCATTTTGCCATCGACCGCGTGGAAGCGCCGGCGGCGGCCAGCTATAACGTCGCCC
>JBAPYE010000039.1:0-7086 GCA_049284575.1 Desulfobacterales bacterium | reverse complement strand
TGTCTTTTGGCCCGTCACCGGCGTTACATCCGCCGGCACATATCCCGATATGCACCGGCGAATGTGCCTGGGTGACGAACCAAAATCCGGCGCCATATTGTGCAATTATTTATTGCCGCGACCCTGACCGGACCGGCACCCAAACAGGAGACACACCATGGCCTTCAGGTTCTGCCCGCGCTGCGGGGGCCCCCTGCAGCCGCGCGACGCGCAGGGGCGCGAGCGCCCCTTCTGCGTTGCCTGCAACCGCACCTACTACCGCAACCCCACCGTCGGGGTGGCCGTGGTGCTGCTGCGGCAGGGGCGTTTGCTGCTGGTCCAGCGTCGGGGCTCCTACGCCGGCCAGTGGTGCATTCCCTGCGGGCACGTGGAGTGGGACGAGGAGGTTCGCGCAGCCGCACGCCGGGAGTTCCGCGAGGAAACCGGCCTCACGGTCGCGATCGGTCCGGTATTGGCGGTGCACTCCAATTTCCACAACCCGCGCCAGCACACCGTGGGCATCTGGTTCTGGGGCCGTTTTGCGGGTGGCCGCCTGGCCGCCGGGTCCGACGCACGGGACGCCGCTTTTTTTGCGCTGGACGATCTGCCGCCGGCCATGGCCTTTCCGACCGACCAGCTGGTGTGCGCCGCGCTTAGGCGACTTCACCGGGCGAACCGGCTGCCGCCGCCTGCGAAAGACTGAAGAAAGGGGATCGGATCCACCGGTCCCACGCCCCACCCGATTGCTTCGGGCGGCCGCCGGCAACGCCCTGGGAGAACCCCGACATGCTGATATATTTTAAGATCCTTATTTTACTGTGGGCAATCAATCTGACGCCCACGCTGCTGACCTACTACTTCGATCAGCGCTGGGGCCGACCCCTGGACGGCGGGCGGCGCTGGGGCGACGGCAGGCCGCTGCTGGGCAGCCACAAAACCATCCGGGGGCTGCTGGGCGGCGTGGCAACGGGCGCGGTTGCAGGGCTTTATCTGGGTTTTCCGGCCTGGCTGGGGTTGGCTGCGGGCCTGCTGAGCATGTCCGGCGACCTGCTCTCCAGCTTTCTGAAGCGCCGCCTGGGAAAAACCAGCGGCGCCATGGTCCCCGGACT
This sequence comes from Desulfobacterales bacterium, assembly GCA_049284575.1. GTDB lineage: Bacteria > Desulfobacterota > Desulfobacteria > Desulfobacterales > JAABRJ01 > JAABRJ01. The sequence goes on along the minus strand of JBAPYE010000039.1, from coordinate 5,998 downwards.
GGATCAGGTCCTCGAAGGCGGCCTGCCCTTTGCCGTCTTGGGCCCCTTTTTCGGCTTGAGCACCGCCGCGTTGCTCGGGCTGGTGCTGATCTTCAGCCTCGCGGCCTTCGGTGCCTCATGGTTTCTTCAGTACATTCTTTTGACCCGACCATTTGAAAACTACCACCGTCCCCTGCGGATCCGCACCCGTTTTCGCGAATGGCGGGCCTGCCAGATCTCCAACAACCCCTTGCACCCCTTTTTGAACTTCGAGCACGCCTTCTATTATCACTTTCTGCTGAAAACGATTTTCCAGCTGATGGGCCTCTACCGCAAGGGCGTCCAAAATGCCCTGGAAATCGCACCCCGCAGCCTGCACCTGCGCCCCGCGGGACTGCCGCCGGCCTTTGATGACTACACGATCCTCTTTATTTCGGATCTCCACCTGGACGGTCTGGAGGGGCTGACGGAAAAAATCCGCGGCCTCGTCGCGGACCAACCGGTGGATCTCTGTCTGCTGGGGGGGGATTTTCGGACGGAACTCTCCGGACCCTATACCCGCGCCGTCTCCCACCTGGAACGGCTGATCCCGGCGATCCGCGCCAGGGACGGCATCTATGCGGTTATCGGCAACCACGACTGTCTGGAGATGCTGGAGCCCCTGCATGCCATCGGCATCCGGTTTCTGTTGAACGAATCACTGGCCGTCCAACGCAACGGCGCCCGTTTGTGGCTGGTGGGGGTGGACGACCCGCATTACTACCAGGCTCACGACATGACCCGGGCATTTGAAGGGGTGCCTCAGGAGGATTTTATCGTCTTTCTGGCCCATTCGCCGGAACTCTACCAGGAGGCCGCCGAAAAGGGGGCCGACGTCTACCTCTGCGGCCACACCCACGGGGGCCAGATCCAGCTGCCCGCAATCGGCCCCGTCTTCACCCACAGCCGGGCGCCGCGGCGCATCAGCGTCGGCTCGTGGACCCACGGCGGCATGCTCGGTTATACCAGTTTCGGGGCCGGGGTCTCCGGTATCCCGGTGCGCTTCGGCACCCGGGGTGAAGTCCTGCGGATCACCTTCCGCCGGCCGTGAGAACGCCCGGTGACGGCCGATACGGCCTCAAGCACAGGCCGTGTCCAGGACCTCGCGCACCTTGGCCCCGAGGCGTTTCATGTCGAAGGGCTTCTGAATGAACCCGCGGCATCCCCGCTGCAGGATGTCCGCGGCGCGCTCGTCCAGGCTGTAACCGCTTGACAGCAGCACCTTGACCCCGGGGCTGATCTCGCGGAGCCGGTCAAAAGTTTTCCCGCCACTCATTTCCGGCATGATCATGTCCAGGATCACCAAACGAATGCGGTCCCGCTGGCGGCGAAAGACCGCCAGGGCCTCGGCGCCGCTGCCGGCGGTGAGCACCGAGTAGCCCATTTTTTCCAGCATGGCGCGTCCGACCTCGGTGATCATGGCCTCGTCATCCACCAGCAAAACGGTTTCCGCTCCGCCCGGGGCGCGCTCGGGCCGGGGGAGCGCTGCCGCACGCCCCTCGGCTTGGCGGGCCGGCAGGTAAAGGGTGAAAGTGCTGCCCTGCCCTTTCCGGCTTTGGGCCTGAATAAAGCCCCCGTGGTTGGAGATGATGCCGTAAGCCGAGGCAAGCCCCAGGCCGGTGCCGCGGCCGATTTCCTTGGTGGTGAAAAAGGGGTCGAAAATCCGCTGCCGGATGACTTCGTCCATTCCGGTGCCGGTGTCGGCAATCCTGACCCGCACGTAACGGCCCGCGGGCAGGTGATGGGGGCGGATAAAATCCTCGTCCAAGGCCACGTTTTGGGTATCGATCCGCAAGTCCCCACCCTGGGGCATCGCCTGGGCGGCGTTGACGAAAATATTCAGCAGCGCCTGCTGAATCTGCCCCTGATCGACCTCGGTAATCCAGATATTTTCCTGGCAGCGGACGTTGATCTGAATCTCCTTGCGGGTCCGGCCGAAAAGTTTGACGGTTTTTTCCAGGATGACGTTCAGATCACCGGCCCGCACCTCGTACTTGCCCCCGCGGGTCATACTCAGCAGCTGGCGGGTCAGTTCGGCGGCATTCTCGATATAGGTCTCGATTTTCTTGAGCTTCGGATAGGCGCTCTGCTGCCGGTCGGTGGTAAGCAGTATCAGCGAAATATTCCCCTGGATGCCCATCAACAGGTTGTTGAAATCATGCGCGATGCCACCGGACAGGGTGGCCATTGCCTCCATCTTCTGAACCTGGCGGATATGGTCTTCGAGATGCCGCTGGCGCGTGATGTCCCGCCCCAGCTGCAGGCTGGCAGGTTTTCCCTCCCAGGCGATGGGCACGGTGTTGAGATGCAGCCAGAGGACGCCCCCCGAGCGGGTGATCATCTGGGCGGTAAAGACCGTCTGAACCTCGCTGCCGTCCTGCAGGACCGCATCTTCGGGCGCCGTTTCCTCGGTGCGCAGCACCGCGGAGAGCGGCAACTTTCCCAGTTCCGCGGCGCTGTATCCGCTCAAGCGCTGGGTGGTGGGGTTGGCATAGCGAATGACATCGTCCTGAACCACGAAAATGGCGTCGTTGGCGTTTTCCACCAGCAGCCGGTATTTCTTTTCCGATTCAGCCAATGCCTGCTCGGCGCTGAGCAGATCCTCGATTTCGCGGCCGACCGTCAGGGTGTGCGGCTCGCCGCCGAGCATGATGCGGTTGGCCGAAAGCAGCCCGGTGCGACAGCTGCCGCCCTTGTAGCGAAAGCGGGCCTTGAGGTTCTTGACGTGGCCCTGGCGGCGCAAGCCCGCCGCCAGGCGCCGCCGGTCCTCGGGATCGGCCCAGATCTGGATGTCGCGGGCGGTGAGCCCCAAAACCTCCTGCCGGCCGTAGCCGGTCAGCGCGGTGAAACCGTCGTTGACATCGATGTACTGCCCGTCGACCCCGCGGTTGATGGTGATGGCGTCGGGGCTGGTTTCGAAGGCCGTCCGGAACCGCTCTTCGCTGTCCCAGAGGGCCGCCAGCGCCCGCTTGCGCTCGGTAATATCACTGATGCAGACAATCAAGTGGGAAAACCGCGACTTCTCCCGGGGGATGCTGACCTGCATCAGAATCTCGATCTCTTCACCCGCCAGGGTCCGATTGACCGCTTCACCCTCGAAGCTCGGACGCCCTTCGGCAATCGCCAGCAGCAGATCCCGCAGGGTGTCAAAGGAACCCGGCGCCAGGACCTTTTCCAGACCGCCCAACAGCTCGCGCCTGTCTCCCGCACGGTAGAGGGCCAGGGTGGCGTCGTTGACGTCCAGCACCCGGACCAGACTTGCGGCCTTACGGACAAATTCGGGGTGCGCGGCCAGGAAGTCCGCAAAAGCCTCCTTGCCGGTCCGCCCCACGACCTCATCGATGGCCGCGCGCACCGCCGCGAAATCCTCCTCCCAGATGGACACCGCCGAGGTTTTGAATATCTGGCGGTAGCGTTCCTCGCTTTCCCGCAGGGCCGTCTCCACCCGCCGCCGCTCGCTGATTTCAGCCTCCAGGCGCTGATTGGCCGCCATCAGGGCGGCAGTGCGGGCCGCCACCCGCCCCTCCAGTTCCTCCCCGGCGCGGCGCAGCTGTCTGCGGGCCTCCTTGCGCGAAATTTCCAGCGCCACGAGATTGCCGATCAGCGACAGGGTGTCGAGGTCGGACTGGCCGAAATAGCTCATGCTGCGGTTGAAGGCATAAAAGACCCCCAGGACCCTGCGCCCCATCTGGATCGGGGCGGCCATCCCGGAGACCAGGCCTTCGGCTTCGATGCCCTCATCCAGGAGGGGCTCGAACTGGTCTTCATTGGTGTAGTTTTTGACGATAAAGCCCTGTCCGCTGCGGGTCACCAGGCCGCCCAGGCCCTTTCCGGCAGGCACCCGGAAGTGCCCGAAGCGCTCGTTGCGGTTTCCGGAACAGGTCTGCATGACCAGATCCCCGCTTTCACGCTCCAGGCGCATGATGTTGGCGGTGTCGGTACACAGCAGCTCACGGCAGCGGTCCACGGCCAGCTGCAGGTTTTGCTCCAGGCGGCGGTCACCGGTCATGGCCGTCGCCAGATCGTAAAGCGTCCGGAACTTTCTGAGCTCGTTCTCCAGCCCGGCTTCAACCCGAAGCCGCTCCGCGTGTTCGCGCTCGAAGTGCCGCAACTGGTGCGCCAGTTCCTCGTATGATGGCTTATAAGACATGGCAGCGATGTTCCATCAATTTAGGACAATTCCATCTATGGTTTTGAATCAGCCGGCCTGACCTCAGGATGAAAGATTCCGAAAAAAAGGCTGCCGCACAACATCACCCCGCAGCCAAGGGTAAAGGCGTGGCGCAGCTCAAAGAAATCCATCATCACCCCGGCCAACAGGGCCCCGGCGAGCATCCCCATGCTGTGGGCCATGGTGAGCAGTCCCATCACCGCGCCCATGGCGGTGGTGCGGTTGCCCTTGATGACCGCCAGCGCCATCAGCGCCGGCATGGCCACCCCGCCACCGATGCCGAAGAGGACGTTGACGGCGAAAAGGCTCCAGAACCCCCGCGTCCAGCCAAAGCCCAAAAGCGCCGCGCTGACCATCAGGCTGCCGCACAGAATCAGGGCCGGTCGATTGAGCCGGTCCGCCAGGTACCCCATCGGGAGGTGGATCAGGCCGCTGATGAAGACCCCGAGCATCACCAGAACCCCAATGGCCGATCTGGTCAGGGCGAATTCACTGTCGGCAAAAACCGGCAGAAAGCCCCAGATGATTCCGATGCAGGCGGTATAGGCAAACCGCAAGCCAAAAAGCGCGGCAATCTCGCGATCGCGCAGCAGGAGTTTCCAGGAAAAGGCCGCTTGGGGCCGACTGCCGACCCGTTCGCTGTGCGTGGACGGCAGAAACAACAGACTGGCGATACACCCGGTGAGCGCCAGTGCCCCCATACAGCCGAAGGCCGCGTCGAGGCTGAAGCAGTCACTGATCATGCCGCCGGCCAGCGGCCCGACGCTCAACCCCCAGAAAACCGACATGTTGAAAAGCCCCATGGAAAGCCCTTCGCTTCCAGCAGGCGTGATGTCTCCCACGTAGGCCTGGCTGACCGGCATGATCATGGCGGAGGCGATGCCCTGGAAGAAGCGCACCACAATGAGGGCCTCAACGCTGCTGGCGAGCATGAAAGCCAGCGAGATGAGGGCGTAGCAGAAGAGTCCGCAGACGATAAATGGCTTGCGCCCCCTGCGGTCCGAGAGCCGGCCGAAAAAAGGCAGCAGAAAGCTTCGTGACAGGGAAAAGGCGCCGAAAATCATCCCGATGTAAAACCCACCGGCGCCCATGCTGTGGGCATAAATCGGCAGCAGGGGCACCACGACACCGACCCCCATGATGGCGGCAAAAATCGAGAAGAAAAGAACCCCGAACACCCTGCGGTTGCGTCTATCCATATCGTCAAGGCATCAGGCTGATCCGCAAGCACGGCATTTTTGCATGGTTTTTTAACGGGAACGCTCACCAGAAACCTTTAGGAAAAATTTCTGATATCATAAACTGGCCGCCATTGCATGCCAAATCATGAGTTGGGCCAGCCAGCAAACAGCCCGGGTGCTGTGGTCGGCGCGCCTTACCCCAAGGGGCTCTCGACAAACTCGAGCTCCACGCGCCGGTTGGCGCCGCGCCCCTCGGGGGTCTCGTTGGAGGCAAGGGGGTCGGTCGGCCCCATGCCGATGGCCTCGATCCGCTCGGCGCCGACCCCCTTGCCGACCAGGTAGCTCTTCACGATGTGCGCCCTGAAACGCGACAGCCAGGTGTTGTAGCTGGCAGCCCCGACATTGTCGGTATAGCCCCTGATGGTCACGCGCAGCCCGGGGTTGCGGGCGAGCACCGCGGCCGCCAGGTCGAGGGTCGCGTAGGCGTCATTGGACATTTCATTGGAATTGTACATGAAATAGACCCGCATGGTTTCGGCCGGCAGAGAGATCGGCGCCGGGGGGAGGGGTTCCGCGCGCGGCGCGCCAACCGCCCCGCCGGCACTATCGGCGTCGGACAGGGGGGGTG
>JBAPYE010000038.1:0-4657 GCA_049284575.1 Desulfobacterales bacterium | reverse complement strand
CCACAGGCCGGCACGACGGTGTCTCCCAGGGAGAACTTGCGGCCGCAGGCCGGACAGCCCTCGGCGTTGGAGCGGTTGAGACGTTCCAGATCCATTATGATTTTAAGCCGTTGTTTGTCGGCATGGTGTGACATCATGGCGCACCTCCTGGTTTTTTTGCGAAAAAAAGCGATTCTAAATTAAGGTGCGCCCGCGACGGCAAAAGTCAAGCGGCGGGCCCCTGCAGGGACCCGCCGCGGGTCATTCGAAAAAAATCAGGACGCTCAGCCCGCCGCTAATCCGGCAGCAGGTGTTCCACCCGTTTGCGCAGGTGCGCGGCCTCCTTTTCGCCGCGGTACGAAACGATCGTGATGGGGCTGCGCCGAAACATCTTTTCGGCCACCGACCCTACCAGGATATGCTCAAGGTCCGAGCGGCCCTTGACCCCCATCACGATCAGATCGACGTTTTCGCGCAGCGCCGTCTTCAACAGCTCGTCCAGAGGGTCACCCATCAGGATGCGCGCCGCGACACGCTCCTCGGGGAAGCCGGTTTTGGCCATAAAGGTCTCGAGCATTTTCAGCCGCTCGTCGCGGACCCCCTGAACGTAGTGTTCACCGTCGACCGCGTAGCCCAGGGCCGCAACCTTGCGAACGGCGGCCACGTCCCGTTGGTTGATGACGCTGACCACGAGGATGTCCGCGTCCAGATTACGGGCCAGTCGAACCCCAAATGTAAAGATGCCTTCCGAGTAATTACCAAATGCCATCGCCACCATGATTTTCTGAATGTCGCCCATCTGTTTCCTCCTTTCCGATCAACCCGCCAGCAGACCCGGGGCCCCTGGCTTAGCCGGCTTATGCCGTCGCCGTTTGCGGGATGCGGGGCCGTTGCATCAGATAGAGCAGCCCGAAGATGGCCAGGCCGATCAGGTATGTCCAGTAGCGCTGCTCATGGGGCAGCCCCACAACCGGCGCCACCGCATCCGGCCGCATCAGAATGAAGGTGACCAACAGAAAGAACGGAATTTCCCAGATCCGGTTGCGGGCCACGAACCACCCTTGGGTGGCCGAGGCGAAGGCGAAGTTGCCCACGCAGGCCATGGCGAAAATCAACAGGCCTTGGGGCCAGTTGTTGACATTGTGCAGGATCAGGTCGGTGTTGAAAATGAACATGAACGGCAGAATCGCCGTGCGGATGTCGTACATGAAGCCCTGCAGACCAGTGGGCACCGGCGGAGACTTGGCGATCGCCGCGGCCGCATAGGCCGCCAGACCCACCGGCGGGGTGTCATCGGCCAAGATCCCGAAATAGAAGCAGAAGAGGTGAGCGGCCATCAGCGGCACGATAAAATTGTTCAGAGCGCCGATTTCAACAATGGCCGGGGCGGTCAGGGAGGCCATCACGATGTAGGTGGCGGTGGTGGGCAAGCCCATGCCGATAATCAGGCTGGTGATGGCCGCGATCACCAGCATGAGGAAGATGTTGCCGCCCGAAAGGGTGTCGATGATGGCGGTGATCAGCTGCCCCAGCCCCAGGGCGACCACCCCCACGATGATGCCGGCGGCGGCCGTTGCCAGGGCAACCGAGACCATGTTGCGCGCACCGCCCGCCAGGGCTGCGAAAATTTGGACGACGCTCTGCCGGAAGGCCGGCCCTATAGGTTCCTTCTTAAAAAAGGCCTTCACCGGGTTCTGGAAAAACATGATCAGCGCCATCACCCAGATGGCGTTGAAGGCGGCCAGTTCCGGCGAGTGGCGCACGACGATCAATTCATACAGCAGAAATACCAGGGGCACCAGGAAATGGGCGCCGCCAAGCAGGGTTTTGAAAAAAGGCGGCAGTTCGCTGCGGGCCATGCCCTGCAACCCCAGTTTGGAGGCCTCGATATGGGTGATGTAGAAGAGCGCGGCGTAGGAGGCAAATGCTGGGACCGCGGCGGCCTTGACCACCTCCACGTAGGGCACGTTGACGTATTCGGCGATGATGAAGGCCGCGGCCCCCATGATGGGCGGCGCCAGCTGGCCGTCGGTGCTTGCGGCGACCTCGATGGCGGCGGCTTTGGTGGGGGGATAGCCCACCTTCTTCATCAAGGGGATGGTGAACGTGCCGGTGGTCACGATGTTGGCGATACTGGAGCCGGAGACCAGGCCGGTCAGCCCGCTGCCGACCACCGCGGCCTTGGCCGGCCCGCCTTTGAACCCGCCCAGCATGCTGAGGGCCAGATGGATGAAGTACTTCCCGGCACCGGCCTTGTCCAGCATGGCGCCAAAGAGTACGAACAGAAAAACGATGGTGGCCGAGACATCCAGGGGAATCCCGTAGATCCCCTCGGTGGACATCGTCATCTGGCCGACGAAGCGGTTGACCGAAACGCCTTTGAAGGCGATCAGATCCGGCATGTAGGGGCCGAGAAAAGAGTAGCCGATAAAAAAGAGGGCAATCACCGGCAGGGCCGGGCCGATCACGCGCCGCGAGGCCTCCAGCAGCACCGCCACCAGCAGCATGCCGATCAGGACGTCGCGCAGGATCGGGGCGCCGTAGCGCCCCGTCATCCCGCTGTAGTCGATGGCGATGTAAAGCGCTGCAAAACAGGCCACAATGGCCACGATGAAGTCAATGATGGGGATGCGGTCGGTGGCGGAGAGAAATTTGAGCCCCAAGCGCTCTTTTTTGAAGAGGGGATAATTGAGAAAAACGATCAGCAGGGCAAACCCGAGGTGAATCGCGCGGATGAAGGTGGAGTCGAGGATCAGCCAGCTGGCGATCGAGAGCTGAAACAGGCTCCAGACCACGGCAATGGTCGGAATCACATATTTTTGCAGCCCTCGGGGCCGCCGCCCGATGCCCTCCTCTTCTTCCGCCATTCGCCGGGCCAGTTCGAGGCCTTCTTTATCCTCAATATCGGTTTTGATCATAGCGGCCACCTGTCTCTTCTGTTGAAATGGCGGGTGGGCCCACGTCGGCCTCCGGGCCTTACGACAACACGCGCCGTCCTGAAGCGGCCCGGATGGGATCCGTTGCGGGCGAATGGGGGCGGTGACACCGCACCCCGCGGAACCGCCGCGGGGTGCGGACAGATCGGGGGCCGGGTGGGGGGGGGTCACCCCCGAGCCCCGGCCCCGCTCCGATGCGCAAGCCAGGGCCTTATTTCAGGCCGGCTTCCTTGAAGTATTTCAACGCCCCCGGATGAATCGGGGCCGACATGCCCTCCAGCATGCTTTCCTTGGTCAGGATCGCAAAGGCCGGATGGAGGTTTTTAAAGGTCTCGAGGTTTTCGAAGACTTCCTTGGTGATGGCATAGACCACCTCGTCGGGCACCTTGGCGGAGGTGATAAGCGTCGCCAGAACGCCGAAGGAGTTGACGTCTTCGGTGTTGGCAGCGCCCTGGTAGTTGGCCATGACGGGCACGACGGATTTGGCGTAGTAGGGTTTGGCCTTGATCAGCTCGTCGAGGCCAGGGCCTTCGAGGCCCAAGAAGATCACCTTGCGGGCCCCGGCCGTGGCTTCCTTAAAGGCGCCGTTGGGGTGACCGACGGTGTAGAAGAGCGCATCGATCCGGCCGTCCTGCAGCAGCCCCGGCGCCTCGGCGGCTTTGATGCCTTCGGGTTTGATGTCTTTTTCATGGTCGATCCCGACCGCCGTCAGGGCATCGATGGAATTTTGAAGCTGGCCGGAACCAGGGTTGCCCAGATTGACGCGCTTGCCTTTGAGGTCGGCAACGGTTTTAACCCCGGCATCAACCGCCGCCAGGAGGGTGACGGTTTCCGGGTGGAGGCTGAAGACCGCCCGCAGGTCAGCCTGGGGGCCTTTGTCCGCCCATTCGGCCTGGCCGTTGACAGCCTGGTACTGGCGGTCCGACTGGGCCACACCGAACTCCAGGTCGCCGGAGAGCACCGCGTTGATGTTGAAAACAGATCCGCCGGTGGCCTCCACCGTGGCGCGAATACCGTAGTCAGCGCGTTTTTGGTTGACCATACTGGCGATCGCCCCGCCCGTGGGGTAGTAAACCCCGGTGATGCCCCCGGTGCCGATGGTCACAAAGGTCGTCTTGGCCTGAACCGACGCAGGCGTGGTGGCGAGCAACAGACCGCAGCCGAATACCAGGGCCAGAGCGATAACACATGTCTTTTTCATACCTTCCTCCTTCTTGATTTGGGTTCTGGATGCTTCAGCACGTCAAAAATCAAACGATACTCCCCGTCCTCCTTTCTGCAGCGTGCGGGGGAATGGCAACCGCTGCCGCAGGCGCACCCACCGCATCCGGGACTGCACAGGCGCATCGCGGCGGCTGGTTTCTCCCCGTAAGTTATTGACGCTCCTTCAGTTTTTTGGCCGTTCGTCCAAAAATTATCATATCTAACTGAATTTATGGAAAAATTTATATCTTGTCAAGCCTTAAATTTTTTTCTCTGGAAAGCCCCGGCCCGCCTGAAGGCAAACCAGACCCCGCCCCCCAGGCGGTAGGGTGAGAGAATTTCAGATGCAACCGGCAGCAGCGGCGGGGGTTATTTGGCGGTTCGGTCAACTTCTGCTATAAAGCAGCCTCAGATTCATAAGCGCCCTCGCCCCAGGAAGGACACCCCGATGAGCGTTCGGCCCCCGGCCCCCCGGGTCAGCGTCATCATTCCGACATACAACCGCGCCTGGTCGCTGGCAACAGCCGTCGACTCGGTTT
>JBAPYE010000037.1:0-9613 GCA_049284575.1 Desulfobacterales bacterium | reverse complement strand
CGAGATGTATCAAGTTAAGGACCTAAATTCAGGTGGGCTCGTCAAAAGCCCCGCGATGCGCCGCCGCGGCTTCAGGATCACGCCCAGGGCCGCGCATGGACGCTTCAAAAGCACGCACTTAATCGATCATTGGAGGTGAGATATGTTAAAATTGGGAGAAAAAGGCGCCATTCTGCAGCGTGACAAAAAGACATACGCGATTGCCCCCCACATTCCCTGCGGCCTCGTAACACCCGAGTTGCTGCGCAAGATCGCCGATGTTTCCGAAAGATATCACGCCCAGGCCATCAAGATCACCGGTGCCACGCGGATCGCGATCATCGGGCTCGAAGAGGATGTCATCGATCAGGTCTGGCAGGAGCTGCAACTGGACAAGGGGGCGGCCGTGGGGCTGTGCGTCCGCAGCGTCCGCACCTGCCCCGGCACGACCTTCTGCAGGCTGGGCCAGCAGGATGCGCTGGGCATCGGGATGGAACTGGACAAACGCTATCACGGGATGGAACTGCCCGGCAAATTCAAAATGGCCGTTTCCGGGTGTCAGCTGAGCTGTGCCGAGTCCTGGGTGCGGGACGTCGGCCTGATCGGCAAAAAGGAGGGGTGGCAAGTGGTCATCGGCGGCAATGTGGGTGCTGCCCCGCGCATCGCCCAAGAACTCGTGGCGGGTCTCGAAAGCGATGCGGCATTGCGGGTGATCGATCAAATTGTCCGGTTTTATGGGGAAACTGCGAACAAGGGGGAGCGCCTCGGAAAAATGATCGACCGCCTCGGTCTCGACCCTTTCCGGGATGCCATTGCCTGAGGGCCGCAGCGTCCTCAAAATCGGCGTTTCCGAGGGGTTTCGCATCCTAAATCACCCTGCACCCCCCGTGGGATGCAGGGCCCGCTCACACAGGCGCTTCGGCGGGACAAGCTCGAAGTTATGACCGGATAAGCGGTGTCAAGGGTGTCGGCAGGCTGCCCGGGAACCGCCGGATCAACGGAAGAGGCGCTCCAGGTACTCCCGACTGCGGCGCAGCGCATTCCGGTCCGGATCGAATACTTCAAGGGTCACGGTGTCGCTGTAGCCAACCTTTGCCAGGGCCTCGGCCACCGCCTTGAAATCCAAGCTTCCCCTCCCCATCGGCAGATGCTCGTCCCGCCGGCCGTGGTTGTCGCTGATGTGCAGATGGCGGATGCGGTCGGCAAATACTCTGATAAACTGCAGAATTCGCGGCATCCCGTCTTCACCGATGTACGCATGGCCGATATCCAGGGTCATGGCCAGATCCGGGAAGCGGGCAAAAAGACTGCTGAAGGCCTCCGGCGTACTGAAGGGCGAGAGACTGGGAAACAGGTTTTCCAGACACAGCAGGACGCCGCATTCCCGACCCAGGGCAACGATCTGCGCCAGACTTTCCAGAGCGTAGCCCCGCCACAGCTCGGGGACATGACTGCTCAGACCGCCCATGTAACTCGGATGAAGGACGGCCTTGGACGCACCGAGCTCGGCGGCAAGCTCCAGGGAGGCCAAAATTTCCGCCAGAGACGCGCGGCGCAGGCTTTCCGTCAGGTCGGCGGGGTTCACGAAGGTGGGCAAATGGCAAACGATCCCCAGCCCATATTTGTCCAGGGCATCACGGATGGCGCGCTGCTGCCGGCGCACCTGGGTGTGGTGGGCTTGGGGCGGGTCCATGGCCAGTTCAAGGTAATCGAATCCCAAAAGGCCGCAGATCGAAATCTCGTCCAGGAGCGGCTTCACCGGAAAGTTCATGGCGCCGTATTGCATAAAGCCTGTCTCATCCTTTTCATGTTTGAGGGCGTGTTTGCGCCTGTTTGGATGCTTTTGCCCGACAGGATGCCCGCCCTACCCCTTTTCCATAGCCTTTGCCTCCTTGCCGGCAGCCCAGATCCGATAACGCACCTCAACGCCCTCGGGCACGTAGACCACGATTGGCAGCCGACTGTTGTAGCGAATGAGATAGGGATCGCCGCCAAGCGTTATGAACCTGGCCACTTTGGGCGCATTTGGATCGACGGCCATCAGCGTGCCCGCCATCGGCCCTAGCTTGCTGACAAGGTAGCGCGGAAATCCCCATCCCTGGATGGTTTCTTCCCTGATTACTCCGCTGAAAAAGTATTTGTTCTTTTCGTCAACTTCAATTGTCTTCCCAACCATCAGCTCCACCCTGAAGGCGGATTCGTCATCTTGCAGCGGAAGTTGCAATACATATCGCACCTCGCCCTGATCCGCTGGGGGAAAGGCTTTCATGTTGTCCGCCGCCTGGGCAGGCACCATCGAATAGATCAACACGCCGGTAATCAATGCGCACACACTTTTCATTTTATCTCCTTTTGCCGAACGATTGAGCCCCGCGGCCCAGACCGCTTTTTGCGCAAGCCCGGTGAAATACGGGAAAACGACGGTGGAGCCGAATAAAGGATTCATATCAGCGCAATAGCGGTACCCGTGATCGGCTGTCAAGCATTTTGATAATAGCATCCAAGGCCCATTCTGCGAGGGAGTCAGCAAATTATGATGAAGCTCAGGGTTCAAGGAGGATTTTAATGCGAAAGTTTTCGGCGAGAACCTCGTCTGGATAAAGGCGTTTTCCGTTCAAGACCATTCGGATGAAGCCGCCAGCCTGAATAAGGGTCGCGGCAAGAAATAATTCCACAATATGGCGAAGGATTTTGGTTCGTCATCAAGGCACATCCGTCGGCGCATATCGAGATATGTGCCGGCGGGTGTAACGCCGAGGACGGACCAAAAGACAAGCAAGATGTGTAGTTATTTTTTGCCGAGGCCCTAAGCATCTAAATCTTTTTCGGGCGGTAGGGGGAGCTTGGTTGACCCGGCAAAATATAGTGCATACTGTATTTTTTGTCAGGTTCTGATTGCAATTTACTAAGTGGGCTGGGAATGACCCCTATATATACGTAATAAGTTTTGACTTCCCAGTAGAAAGGAAGGGCGAGATGAAAACAAAGCACTTCGTTATTCCGATTCTGGTTATGGCCCTCTTGACCGTCATTGCCGCACCACCCGTTCAGGCCGAGCTCCTAACGCTCAGTATCATCCTGGCGGCGGTTTTCACGTCGGCGGTTGTTACAACCGAGGTCATCAAATCCGAAACTGGTACCGAAACCGCCTCTAATCCGGGCGCAACCGAATCAAATCACCAAGCGCAAAATGATGATTCAAAAATCGCGCTGGCATCCCAATAGCCAACCGACTGTTTGTCCTGAATCGTAGTGTAAATTTAATGACGGTTGATTGACATGAATACTGGTGGGGAGGGCCTGATTTCGGCGCTCCCCACTTTTATTTGGTGCGCCCAGCAGGGCGCACCAAATAAAAAACCCGCCCCCCACAACAAGGGAACGGGTCAGGATAGCGCGTCGGCGGGCGAGGGCCGGTTAATAACGCCCACCGGTGGGCGATCGGCTAGTACATATCCTCATCCATGTCGGGGGCCATCGCCGCGGCCTTCTTTTTTTGCGGCTTTTCGGTAATCATGGCCTCGGTGGTCAGCATCAGAGCGGTCACCGAGGCGGCGTTCTGAAGGGCGAACCGCACCACTTTGGCCGGGTCGATCACCCCGGCGGCCACGAGGTTTTCAAACTGCCCGGTATCGGCGTTGAAACCGAAATCGTCCTTGCCCTCCATCACCTGGTTGGCCACCACCGAGCCTTCAAAGCCGGCATTGATCGCAATCTGGCGCAAGGGCTCCTGAAGGGCGTGCCGCAGCAGGTCAACGCCGTTTTTCTCCTCGCCGGCGGCTTCGACCTTGTCCAGGGCAGGAATACAGCGCACCAGCGCCACCCCGCCGCCGGGCACGACCCCCTCCTCCACGGCTGCCCGGGTGGCATTCAGGGCGTCTTCGACACGCGCTTTCTTTTCCTTCATCTCGGTCTCGGTGGCCGCCCCGATATTGATCACGGCCACGCCGCCGACCAGCTTGGCCAGGCGCTCCTGGAGTTTTTCGCGATCGTAGTCGGAGGTCGTCTCCTCGATCTGGGCCCGGATCTGGCGCATGCGGGCCTCCAGATCGGTCCGGCTGCCGGCACCGTCGATAAGGGTGGTGTTGTCCTTGTCGATTTTCACGTTTTTGCAGCGGCCCAGATCGTTGAGGGTCACGTTTTCCAGTTTGACCCCAATGTCTTCCGAGATCACCTGGCCGCCGCACAGAACCGCGATATCCTGCAGCATGGCCTTGCGGCGATCACCGAAACCGGGGGCCTTGACCGCCGCGACGTGCAGCGTACCACGCAGCTTGTTGACGATCAGAGTCGCCAGGGCTTCGCCGTCGACCTCCTCGGCCACGATCAGGAGCGGCTTGCCGGATTTGGCCACCTGCTCCAGCAGCGGGAGCATGTCCTTCATATTCGAGATTTTCTTTTCGTTCAGCAGGATATAGGGATCCTCCAGGGCGACCTGCATCTTTTCGGCGTCGGTGACGAAATAGGGCGAGATGTAGCCGCGGTCGAACTGCATGCCCTCCACGATCTCCAGGGAGGTCTCCATCCCCTTGGCCTCTTCGACGGTGATCACGCCTTCCTTGCCGACTTTCTCCATGGCCTCCGAGATCAGGCTGCCGATCATGGCATCGTTGTTGGACGAAATCGTTCCCACCTGGGTAATCTCAGTTTTGTCTTTGGTCGGCTTGGCGAGCTTTTTGAGATCCGCCACAACGGCCGCCACGCCCTTTTCGATGCCCCGCTTGATGGCCATCGGGTTGGCGCCGGCGGCCACCAGCTTCTGGCCTTCGGCATAGATCGCCTGGGCCAGGACGGTCGCCGTGGTGGTGCCGTCACCGGCGACATCGCTGGTCTTGCTGGCGACCTCCTTGACCATCTGGGCGCCCATGTTCTCGAACTTGTCGGGCAGATCGATATCCTTGGCGACGGTGACCCCGTCCTTGGTCACCAGCGGCGAACCGAAGGATTTCTGCAGTACGACGTTGCGGCCCTTGGGCCCCAGGGTGACCTTGACGGCATCCGCCAAGGTGTTGACACCAGCAAGCATGTGCTCCCGGGCCTTTGAACTGTACGCTATCATTTTTGCAGGCATTGAACCCTCCTCCTATGTTTACCCCAGAATCCCCAGAATATCGTCTTCTTTCATAAACAGGTGCTCGACCCCATCCACCTTGATTTCGTTGCCGGAGTACTTGGAAAACAGAACCCGGTCGCCGACCTTGACCTCCGGGGCCGTCCGCTTGCCGTCGTCCCCCATGCGGCCCGGACCTGCGGCCACCACCTCTCCCTGCTGGGGTTTTTCCTTGGCCGTATCCGGGATGATGATGCCGCCGGCGGTTTTCTGATCTCCCTCGAGTCTGCGAACGAGAATGCGGTCATTCAATGGCTTGATCTTCATGGGTACCGAACCTCCTGTGAAAAAGTGAGTGGATAAAAGAATGAGGGCCGCTTGGGAGCGCACCTTGCAGGATTCGACGCAGCAAGGCGCATCAGAACGGGCTACTCCGTCCCCCGCAAAGCAAGATAAGTTTAGCACGATAGAAAGGTTGTCAAGCGGCTGGATTCAGATTTTTGCGATGGCAGGCGGGTCGGATTGGGGGGGTGCCAAAGTCCCCCCTCAGACCCGCCAAAAAAGGTTCGGGGCGGTCGAAAGACCGCCCCGGGCCGGGGAAGTACCTTATCGGCGGCCGCCCCGCGGATCAGTGCACCGTCACCTGCTTGGGTTTGACCTCTGCACGCTTGGGAACCGTGAGTCTGAGCACACCGTCCTTAAATTCGGCCTTGATCTTGTCGGTCTCCAGCGCTTCGTGAAGGCTGAAGGCCCGCTGGAATTTGCCGAAGGCCCTCTCGCGGCGGTAGTAATGACCCTCCTTGACCTCGCTTTCAGCAGTGCGCTCGCCCGTGATGACCAGCGTGCGGCCCTTCAGGTCGACGCTGATGTCTTTTTTGTCCACAGGGGAGTATCAGGGCGCCAGGATGAAATCCGTGATGTAGGGGTTTTCCGCCCGCTCCCGGCCGATGGTGGAGGTGGGGGTATCGCCGTAAGGGTGCCCCGGCCACACCACGGTTTCCGGCGGAAGGCCGATGATCTTGGTTTCCAGCGATTTCAGGAGAGTCTCCAGGGAGCCGCCGGTCAGGTCGGTTCGGCCCACGTCCCCCACAAACAGGGTGTCCCCGGTGAAGAGGTTGTCCGCCACCCGAAAGCACACCGATCCGGGCGTGTGGCCGGGGGTGTGCAGCACCTCGATTTCAAGGGTCCCGACCGTCAGCCGGTCCCCGTCCTTGAAGGTGAAGTCGGCGGGATCGGGCGCGGGCAGCCCCAGCTCGGCTTCCGTGCGCGCCCGGATTTCGGGGTCCGCAAAAAACCGCTCGTCTTCCACATGCAGGCCGGTCGGCACCTTGAGCAGGGTCTTGAGCTGCCGGTTGGCGGCAACGTGATCGGCGTGCCCGTGGGTGTTGAGGATCAAGCGAACCGTCAGCCCGTCGGCCGCCGCGCAGCGGATGATGGTTTGCGGTTCGCCGGCCGGGTCGATCACCACCGCTTCACGGGTCTGGGGACAGCCCACCAGGTAGGTGTTCACCTGATAGTCGCCGAGGGTAATCCGGCGTATGATTGGGGAGGGTTTCATGGGTCCTTCCTGCATTCCAAGGCGACGAGCGCCCGCCCCGGCAAGCCGCTGGGGCTATCCCCAGAAAATGCCGATGGGGTCGTCGTCGATTTCCTCGAGGAGGTCGTCGATTCTGGGGCTGGGTGACAGGTCGATGTAGCGCAGCCATTTTTCGTTGCGGTCGCTGCAGAAAAGCGACCAGTGGTTGCCGGCGGGGTCATACCGGAACTGGGCGACCTTCAACTCCGTCCACTCGCTGGGGTCGCTCCAATGCGGGCGCGCCTCGATGAGGGTAACGTGGGTCCGCCAGATTTTGAATTTCAACCGGATCAGATCTTTCAGCTGATCCGAGACCTTGCGCTCGCAGTAATGGGCCAGCTTGATTTCAACCAGTTGTCTGACCAGGGGCGGCAGAAGCATCGCATTCTTTCGGCGCAGCCGGTGGCTGGAAATCCAGCGTCCCGAAGCATCGCGGCAGATGAAAATTAAGCGCATCGACGGGCGCCCAGGCGCCCCAATGCGGGTGGGAGCTGTCGTCGGCGCACTTGAAAAAATTGGCCCGCCAGGGGTGCCGGCCGCTCAGGTCCAGCTCTCCGACGAAGGCCCGCAGCACCCCGAAGGGAATAAAGAAACCGAGATGCCAGAGGGTTTCCGCGGCAATCTCGGGGGCCACCACCGGCGGCAGGGTCGCGGCCACCGCGATGTGACGCGCCTGGGCAGCCGCCAGCGGCTTGAACTCCCGAAACCCGCCGGGCACCCGGGTCTGGTCCAGGATGTAAGCCGCCAAAAAGGCGCCGCCACAGTTGAACTCGAAGTTGAAGTACCCGCCGTCAGGCCGCGGCTGCACGAAAAATTCCACGCAGCTGTCCCTGCAGACCGGGTCCTGAAAGCGGGTGTGGAGACAGCGCACAAACCGGTCGCGCACCCGAAAGATGCCACACAGCCCGGCCGGGCAATACACGAGCTTGGCGTGGGTCGGCGGCCGGTGCGCGCTGCTCTCCGGCCGGAAGTGCGCCACCGCCAGCGCCGGAACCGCTCCCCAGAAAGCACCGTCCCAGGGGGCCCGGATCTCCGGCCGGCGTTCGACCGCCAGCACCGTGTAGCGTTCAGCGGGCATCGGAACTCCTCGAAAAACGGGCCCGCTACCGCGGGCGGAAAGTTCCCGGCCGCCTTCGAGCCGCACCTACCAGCGGCCGGAGGCGGCGGCCAGCAGGATATCGTAATAAATACCAGCCGCCCGGCACACCTTCTGAAAAGAGACCGACTCCTCCGGAACGTGGGCCTGCTCCAGGCGGCCCGGCCCCAGAAGAATGGGCTTGATCCCGGCCGCCCAGATCTGGTTGGCGTCGGAATGGCTGCGAAAGACCCTGGGCTCCGCGGGCAGACCGCGGGCCGCGAGAATCGCCGCCAGGGTCTCGGCGACCAGCCCCTTGTGGGGCAGCGTGTAGCCGGCATCGATGGTGGTGATGCGGAAATCGCGCTCACCGCCTTTGCAATTGCCGCCGCTGTCGCAAAAAAGCGCCTCCAGATCGGCGGCCACCTCGGCAATCGCAGCCGACGGCGGCAGATGCAGATCGAGCCAGGCCTCGCAGCGCTCGGGGACGACGAAGCCGGCCCGGGCGCTGAAAAGGTCGCGGATGTTGTAAACGATCTCCGGCTGCTTTTCCTCCAGGTAGCGGGTCATCGCCAGGATCGCGTTCAGCATGGCCGCCACGGCATTCTCGTGCCGGCTGGAAAGCGAGGCATGCCGGCGCCTGCCCCGGGTGCGCACCTGAAGTTCAAGATAGCCGCTGTGGCTCAGGCAGGGCGTAAGATCGGTGGGCTCCCCGATGATCGCCCAGGGGAAATGGTGGTCGCGGATGAGGCGCGCGGCCCCGTCGCCCTCCTCCTCCTCACCCACCACCAGGGCCAGGGCGGCCGGCGGCATTTCAGCGCTTTTGGCCAGGAAGGCCACAAAGGCTTCGATCATGGCGGCACAGCCGCTTTTCATGTCGGCGGCCCCCAGCCCGCGAATACGGCCATCGGCCTCCACGCTGGCGAAATGTTCCAGGTCGTAGGCCGGGACCGTGTCCACGTGCCCCAGCATCACCAGCCGCGGCGCCACGCCGGCCGGCAGCACCAGCAGGTTGAAGCGGTCATCGTCGACTTCCTGGCGCTGCACCGGCAGCCCCCGGCGCTTCAGGTAGCCGTAGATGAACGCCAGAATATCGCCCTCTTTCCCCGATGGGCTGTAAATGTCGATCATCCGCCCCAGCAGCCGGCGCAGCCGCCGGGGCTGGACGGCTTCAGCCGGCTGCGGCATCCGACCCTCGCCCGGGGCGTCAGGCGGTTGGTTTTTTACGGGCATGCGGGCTGCCCCCCATGTTCAGCGACAGGTAGATGTGCTGACTGGGGTTGCCGAACCCCATTTTGCGGAAAAAGCGCAGGGCGGAGAGATTCTCGGCCTGGGTGTCCACGATCAGCATCCGCACAGCCTGCCGGCGCATGATGCTGCGAAACCGGAAAAAGAGCTTCTCGGCGACACCGAGCCGCTGGCAGCGGGGGTCGACCCCCAGCCAGACCAGATGGCCGTACTTCCAGGCGGAATTGGATTTGGAAATCGTGGTGCCCAGGGCAAACCCGATCAGTTCCCCGTCCACCTCGGCCACCAGGCAGTTTTCGGTATCGCTGTTGAAGAGTTCGGTCACCTCGAACTCATCCCAGGTGCGGTAAAGATTGGGCATGCTGCCGGCTTCGAAGAGCTGTTCGCCAAGGTGAAAAATTTTGGCGATGTCATCGATTTCCATTTCCCGGATCTTGACCTGCTGATGGTGCGCCTGGAGTTCTTTGGATACGGTGGGTTCCATAACAGGGCTTGGCGCACGGGGCCATGCCGCTCGCGTTCCTTTCGCACAACTTTTATGGTGATAGCGTCGTGGCGGCGGTGCCCGTCAGCCGTTTGCGGGTTCCCGGCACCGGTTGTCAATATCGACAGGCCGGCGCCGATGTCAAGCCCAAAGGCTCAGGACAGCGGCGGCAGGCAGCCCCTGCCGGAAGTGATGCGGGAC
>JBAPYE010000036.1:0-2896 GCA_049284575.1 Desulfobacterales bacterium | reverse complement strand
CTTCAGCACTACTTCAACGGAACTCAGCCCGACCTCTCCTGGATCCACGCCTAACCTTCTCTACCCCGTGATCAGATACATTAAATCAGCAACTTGGCGATCACCAGGCCGACCGTTACGCCGGTTGCGGTCGCAACGAGACCCGGAAGCATGAAGGAATGGTTCAACACGAACCGGCCGATGCGGGTTGTACCGGTGCGGTCGAAGTTGATGGCTGCGATCAGGGAACCGTAAGTGGGCAGGAAGAAGTAGCCGTTTACCGACGGCCACATGGCGATCAGACTCGGGGCGGGAAGGCCCAGGCTGATCCCCAGGGGCATGAGCGCCCGGGTCGTCGCCGCCTGGCTGAAGAGCAGCACCGAGGCGAAGAAAAGACCGATGGCAAAAGTGATGGGATAGGCCGCGGCCAGATCACCGATCCCGCCGATAATGATCTTCTCATTTCCCTTGATGAAAGTGTCGCCCAGCCAGGCCAAACCGAAAATTCCGATAACCGCCGTTATGCCGGCCTGACAGACGTTGGTCTTGGGGATCTTTCCGGCGGGGACCTTTGTGATTAGCAGGATCAGGGCCGCCGCCGACAGCATGACGATCTGGATGGTGGTGGCCATGCCCAGGGGAGCGACTTTATCCGCTTGTACAACCTGCGGGCGCAAAGCGGGAGAAAGCCCGGCGATCACGACAAAGGCCACCCCGAGCAGGAACATCCAGGCACTCGTGCGGGCGCTTTTGGGCAGCTCCGGACGGGTCGCTGGTCCGTCCTTTACCCCCGTGGGCGGGGCGATCTCACCCGCCTGAAGGCGCCGCCGGTATTCCGGGTCGTCTTTCAATTCAACCCCCACCCGGGTCTGAACCAGGGCCGCCACGAGGACGCCCACGATCGTGGCCGGCACGCAGATGAGCATGATGTGGGTCAGGCCCAAGCCTGCAGGCTCAAAAAGGGCGATCATCGCCGCCATCGCCGCCGAGACCGGCGAGGCGGTGATCGCCTGCTGTGAGGCAATCGTGGAAACGGCTATGGGACGTTCCGGTCGGATCCCGTTTTCGTGGGCGACTTCGTGAATGATGGGTAAAAGCGGGTAGAATACATGCCCCGTGCCGGCGCCGAGGGTGAAGGCATAGGAAACAAAGGGGGCGACCAGGGTAATCTGGCGCGGGTTGCGCCGGATGATGCGCTCGGCCAGTTGCACCAGATAGTCGATTCCCCCGGCGGCCTCCATCACCGACGCGGCCATCACCACCGCCAGAATGATCAGCATCACGTCAATCGGGGGGCTGGTGGGTGTCAGCCCGAAGCCGTAGGTAAGCACCAGCACGCCGACACCGCCCCACAAGCCAAGCCCGACACCCCCCGACCTGCTGCCGATGAAGATCGCCGCCAAAACCACGGCGAACTCCAAAAAAAGTTTCACAGTCACGGGTCACGCTCCTTTCTGGGTTCAGATCGTGGCAACTTCAGCAGCCCATGTCAGGGTTTGATCAGGTCCGAGCCGAACTCGGCGAAATACTTTTCCCAAATCTTCTCGTAGGTCCCGTCTTGCTTCATTTTGGCAAGCTGCCGGTTCACCCAGCCGATGAACTCTTGCTCCCCCTTGCGGACCGCCACGGCGTAGGGCCGAGGCATGAAGGGTTTGCCCACGGCCCGGAGTTCCGGGTATTCCTTGACCAGCGCCAGGATCACCACGTCGTCCTGGCAGAAGGCATCCACCCGCTTCTCCCTGAGGGCCGCCACGGCCTCCGGGATCTTGTCGAACCGGGTTTGTTCCGCCGTGGGGGCCTGTTGCTGGAGGTCCTTCTCCTGAACCGCCCCCGCGATGACCGCAACGCGCTTTCCCGCCAGATCCGCGACCCCCTGAACCCCACTGTCCTTGAAAACGGCGACCAGGGAGCCGGTGATGAAGTAGGGCTCGGAGAACTCGAGAACCTGTCGCCGTTCGTCGCTGACGCTCATGGTTGCGACGATGATGTCGATCCACTCGCTGAAGAGAAACGGGATCCGGCTGCCGGAGGTGACCGGCACGAGCTCCAGGCGGTCTTGCCCATCAAAGAGCGCCCTGGCGAGGTAGCGGGCGATCTCGATATCAACCCCCTGAAGGGACCCGTCACGACCCACAAAACCGAACGGCGGAAAGTCGGTCTTCACCCCGACGAGCAGTTTGCCCCGCCGTCTGGCATCCTCCAGCCCGCCGGCTGTTGCCTGAACCGCCGCCGCCAGGGCCAGCAACCCGGCGATCAGGAGGCAGGCGCCCCTGAAAAATGCAGCTTTGCCGCTATTCATTAATTGCTCTCCTTTTTTGCGGAACCGTCAATCATAGGCATCACCGGATCTCAGTTTCTCCTCGGTGCGTTTTTGCTCCAGCAGCGCCTGCTTCCGGGCGACGAATTTATTGCGCAGCAACTGGGCCCGGGTGACCCGCGCCTCCCGGGTCGGTTTCAGGCCCGCCCACTGCATGTCCACAAAATAGCGGTACTCCAGCAAATCCATGGTGCCATCATTTTTGACCTGGCTGATGAAAAGGTTCAGCCAGCCCAGAAAATCGGGGTCCCCCTTGCGCACCGCAAACCCGTAATGCTCACGGGTTACCGGCGCCAGCAGCGGCTTGATGCGCGTGGACATCTCCGGGTGGGTGCGGGACCAAATTTGAACAAAGGGTGAATCATGGACCGTGGCGTCAACCTCCCCCTTGACCAGGGCCGCGACTGCCTCCGGGTGATCGGAGAAGGTTTTGATGGCCTCGGCCGGAAAGAGTTCGCGTGCAAAGTCTTCGATGGTGGTGTCGGCCTTGACCCCGATGCGAATGCCCGGAATGTCCGCCAGTTCGAAATAGGAGCTTGCCCCCGGTGCGACCATCTCTTTTTCGACCAGGGCCGCCTGGCTGACCTCGAAATACGGGTC
>JBAPYE010000035.1:0-2929 GCA_049284575.1 Desulfobacterales bacterium | reverse complement strand
CACCACCACCAGCCTCAAACCCGAGGCCATCGCCCTGGATGTCAAGGTCGTCCTGATCTCCGACGCTTATCTCTACCAGCTGCTGCTGACCTACGACGAGGACCTGCCGAAAATCTTCAAGGTGCGCGCGGATTTCGACACCGCGATGCCCAAGACCGACGACAGCATCCGCCAGTTTGCGGAGTTCGTCCGGATGGTCGGCGACGAGGAAAAGCTCACGCCCTTCGACCGCAGCGCCGTGGGGGCGCTGGTGGAACAGGCCGTCCGGATGACGGGCCGCCAGGAGAAAATATCCACCAGCTTTCCGGCCATCCGCGATCTGATCCGCGAAGCCGATTTCTGGGCCGCCCAGGAGACCGCCGCCACCGTGAGCGACCGGCACGTGGACCGGGCCATCGAGGCCCGCATCTACCGCGCCAACCGGGTGGAGGAGCACATCCAGGAGATGATCGACCGCGGCACCCTGATGATCGACGTCAGCGGCGAAATCGTCGGCCAGGTCAACGGCCTGGCCGTCTATGCCCTGGGTGACTACATGTTCGGCAAGCCTTCACGCATCACCGCGACCACCGCCATGGGCCGCGCCGGGATCATCAACATCGAACGCGAGGCCGACATGTCCGGCAGCACCCACAACAAGGGGGTCCTGATCCTGGGCGGCTACCTGCGCAAGAAATTCGCCCAGGAAAAACCCCTGTCGGTGAGCGCCAGCATCGCCTTCGAGCAGTCCTACCACGGGGTGGACGGCGACAGCGCCTCGTCCACCGAAATTTACGCCCTGCTCTCCAGCCTCGCCGAGGCCCCCATCCGCCAGGACATCGCCGTCACCGGGTCGGTCAACCAGAAGGGTGAAATCCAGGCCATCGGCGGGGTCAACCAGAAGATCGAGGGGTTTTTCGACTGCTGCCGCAGCCGGGGGCTGACCGGCGCCCAGGGCGTGATGATCCCCGAGAGCAACATCAAGGACCTGATGCTGCGCAAGGACGTGCTGGCGGCCGTGAGCGAGGGCCGCTTCCACGTCTATGCCGTCAGCAGCATCGACCAGGGGATCGAGATTCTGACCGGTCGGCCCGCAGGCGCTAAACAGGCCGACGGCACCTACCCCGAGGAGAGCATCAACGGCCGGGTGGACCGCAAACTGGCGCAACTGGCCGAAGGCTTGAAGGGCTTCGGAGACGGCGGCGACAAAGGCGAACGGGGCAAAGAGAAAAGCGCCGGACGGCAAACAGATTCCGCTTGCCGGGAATCGGGGGCCTGATAGCAGCGGGGGGAAGCAAATTGGACGAAACGCGGGGAAGCGCGGGCCGGCCCTGGGGGATCCGGTCGCCGTCGGGCGCTAGACGGCCACAGGGGAAAGTGCCCGGACGTCCAAACCCAGGGCCTTCAGAAACACCTCGGGTTTGACCTCGACCCCCGTCCAGAGGGCGAAGCTGCGGCGCGCCTGATGCACCAGAACCGGCACCCCGTCCATGAAGCGCACGCGGCGGCGCCGGGCCCAGTCGTGCCAGAAGTTTTGCTCGCGGCCGTAGTTCAGGTCCACCATTAAATCGCAGTCCGCGACCTGCAGGCCCCGAACCAGCCGGTCCATTTCGGGGGACTCCTCGGGGCTGGAGACGGCCGTGGCGTTGACCACGAGATCCGCCGCCAAAAGAGGCGCGGCCGCCAGATCGGCCAGCGTCAGCGGCGTTCCGCCGATGGCCTGCACCAGGGCAGCGGTTTTGGCGGCATCGCGCCCGGCCACATAGATCGGCCCGGCCTGCAGCCATTTGAGCATGAAGACCACGGCGCGGGCCGCCCCGCCGCTGCCGAAGACCAGCGCCGGGCGTCCCGCAGGTGCAAAACCCGCCGCTTCCAAGGCGTTCATGAACCCCACCGCATTGGTGTTAAACCCCTTGAGCTGGCCGCCCTTGCAGACGATGGTGTTGATCGCGCCGATGATATTGGCGCCCTCGGAGAGGATGTCCAGGTGCGCGATGGCGGTTTCCTTGAAGGGCACGGTGACGTTCACCCCGGCGACATTCAGGGCGCGCAGGCCGCCCAGGGCCGCGGCGATCTGGTCGGCCTCGACCCGCAGGGGGATGTAGGCGCCGTTGATGCCCGCATGCTGCAGGGCGGCGCTGAAAAGCGCGGGCGAATGCGAGGCGAACACCCGGGCATTGCCCAGAATGCCAAACAGTTTGAAGATGCGGCTGGGGCCGTGGGGCGCCCCGGCACTCTGATCGTGCATCCTGCACCTCCTTTCGCCAGTCGGGAACCCCTGGACACCGAAAAGATCCCCGGAAAACCGGCCCGGGCATTGGCGGCGCTGGAAAGGGCCAAGGGCTTCCCCCCAACACCCCGCATCCCCCCGGGCCGGTTCAACCGTCAGGCCGTGAAGTCCGGAAAACCCCACGGCGCCGAAGGCTCCGCGGGCATCCCGAAGGCCATCACGCGGCGGATTCCGGGTGAAAGACGTTCACCTCCTTGAGGTCCTCGCCAAGGTACTCGCGCTCGTTGGGGCCCAGGATACCCAGCGACAGGCAGATCAGCGTCCACAGGTGCACCGTGTGATAGTCGGCCTCGAAGTGCTCGCTGAGATCGTGGATCTGGGCGTGGCAGTTGTGGCACGGCGTGATGCAGTAGGCCGCCTTGGTGGACATGATCTGGTTGTATTTCAGCTTGCCGTATTCCCGGCGCGCCTCGGGCATCCCCGACTGCAGAAACCCGCCGCCGCCGCCGCAGCAAAAGTTGTTGGAGCGGTTGGGGGTCATGTCGACGAGGTTCTCCTCGCCGACCACCGACCTGACCACAAAGCGCAGGTCCTCGGCCACCGGGTCGCCGAAGCTCTTGCGCACCAGCTGGCAGGGGTCCTGCACGGTGAACTTCACCTTGAGGTCCTTGTTCCACTCGGAGCTGACCTTCAGCCGGCCCTCCCGGATCCACTGGGCGT
>JBAPYE010000034.1:0-14134 GCA_049284575.1 Desulfobacterales bacterium | reverse complement strand
TCTGTCGCCAGAGCTGGATCCTAAGTCCAGTGCGTCTACCAATTCCGCCACTCTCGCAAACTGTTGGAACATTGGCGTTGTAGGACCCAAATGCGACGATCGTCTTAAAGGGCTCGAAAACGCCGAGCGGGCCTGGAGGATGGCTGTCGGTTCGGTGTGCTTCGCGGCGCTTTCAGGCCGAAGCGTCGCCCGGTCGCGGTTTTTTCCTGAAATCGTCAAAAATGACCGGCCGGTAATTTCAAAACCGGAAGTTTCCAAAAAAGTGTCTAGACACAGCCCACAAATTCGTATAAGTGAGGAGTACTTATGGTGCGCCAGAGCGTCTTCGAGACCCAACGCAACGCCAAAATCGGCCTTTTTGCGGAACCGTCAAAAAATGATGTTTGGCTAATGCCGGAACCACACCTGAACTTGCCAGGCGGCCAAGCCTCTGATATGCTGCAAGTACTCTAAACCCTTGAAAAAAAGATTTACCGCATCATCGGTACATTCGAGAAAAATAATATTAAACGTATAAGGTGTCAAGAAAAATTGAGAAAGATCTTGTCGTGTCAATATGTTGGGTCCGTTTGGGGGGCTGTCCCATGGCTGGCGGTCATCCTTTTCGGGGGGCTGGTGCTGGCCTTCGGCGCCGCGGTCAGGCTGTCTTTTGCGGCGCCGCGGCCCGTCGTGGTGGTTGATCCGGGGCACGGCGGGAACGATGTCGGGGTTCGCGGCGACCAAGGCGTAACCGAGAAGGGGTGCATGCTGGCCCTGGCGTTGGAACTGCAAAATATTCTGGCGCCAACATGCCGGGTGGAACTGACCCGCAGCGGCGACGACCAGCTCGATCTGGCCCGGCGCACAGCGCTGGCCAACCGCCTCGAGGCCTCGCTGTTCCTCAGTCTGCACGCCGGCGGCAGTTTTCTCCATGGCCCCCGCGGGGCAACCATCTACTTTTTCAAGGGGCCCCAGGGTGTCGAAGGGCCGGCTGCCGGGGCGTCATTCAGCCAGGAGGAGCGGCCCCGCTGGGAGCATCTTCAGGAGCGGCACCTGGCTTCCAGCCGGGCGCTCGCCAAAGCGTTGCTGAACGCCCTGACCGGGGTGGCGGAGGCGTCGGTGGTCGGCGCCCCCCTGGCGGTTTTGGCCGGCGCCGACCTGCCGGCGGTGCTGGTTGAAGTCGGCTACCTTACCCACCCCTTCGAAGCCCGGCAGCTGGGCGATCCCGAAGCCGTCAGTGCCCTGGCCCGCGCCATCGCCGTGGGCGTTGCGGACTTTCTGGAAAATGCCACTTCGGGGGAGCAACAGGGTCGCGGTAAAAAATAATTCCACAAGCCAGATGTGGAATTATTTTTTTTCGGGACCCTTAAACTTGCAGCGGCACCCAAAGCGTGCTACAGAATCGCCGGCATTGCGGGGCGTGGCGCAGTCTGGCAGCGCGCCTGCTTTGGGAGCAGGAAGTCGGAGGTTCAAATCCTCTCGCCCCGACCAGTAAAAACGAAGGGTTACGGACTTTTCCGTAACCCTTTTTTACTGATTTTTCCGCTCGGATAAAATTTTGGGTAAAAGTTTTTTCGTTTAAAAAACAAATCTCAGAAGACCCCGCCTGCCTGTGACTGCTTCACTGGAAACTCTTTGTTCCACCATTCGCGTCGCCGGCGTGGTCTACTGCGATCAATCAGTTCGCGGCTGACGGGTTTTCGATGAGGGGTCTGGCCTGGAACTTCAGTGAATACGCGGCCGGCATGACAGAATTCACCCGGTAACTGTCCCTCTGGGCGGACTGTGGTTATCGTGATGGTATGGATTATACGACATGGCGAGTCGATCCCCCGATTTGTTACTGCTTATCCAGGAGAAAGAAAATGAGAATCTCTCTTTTAGATACGGTCGTCCTTTCAAGAGATTTGCCCGAACACGGTCTTCGTTGCGGCGATGTCGGTGCCGTTTTTATTGACCGGGAAAATTAAAGCTTTTACGCTGATGCCGTTTCGGTATTAACGAACCGGTAAAACCGCATTAAGGAAAATCCTTTCAAATATGGCGGGATGGTGCGGGGACTCTACTTCGCAGATGAGTTCTCGGATCTGGAAAAGTACAACGGCCTGTCGGTGGAAAAGGCCTTGCGCGCTGAAATCCAGCAACAGGCTACCATCGGTTACATCTTTTCCGGCTCGGAGGAATCGGTGCTCTCGATGGTCCGTGATCGAAAGAGGGCTTTCTACAAGCTTGGAAGGATCATGGAACTCGGTCCGATCCAGCGGGAGGCTTTATTTTTCATTGAGAAATGGTTTCGGAAAGGCGCCT
The DNA here is from genome assembly GCA_049284575.1 of Desulfobacterales bacterium. Classification (GTDB taxonomy): domain Bacteria; phylum Desulfobacterota; class Desulfobacteria; order Desulfobacterales; family JAABRJ01; genus JAABRJ01. Next base: position 11,848 of record JBAPYE010000034.1, on the reverse strand, counting down.
ACGAGGTCGACAGGGACGATCTGGAAAAAATTCTGGAACAAGGGTAAGCAAGTGCCGCTCAACGTTCAGAGATTATGCCACACCCTCTGGGAAAAGGCCCGCGAGAGCAAAAAGGTCACGTCCTCCCTCGTTGAGGAGCTTCCTTTCGCCATTGCGAAACAGGACTCCCCTCATTTTGAACTGCTTTGGCACTCGGCATCCCCCCAGCAGAAAAACCTGTTGATGGCCCTGAGCAAAGAGCCGAATGCAAAACCCTTTTCAAAGGATTTTCAACTCACTTATGGGATCGGGCCGTCTTCTTCCATAAAGGCGTCTCTGGAATCCCTGGTGAAGAAAGGAATTCTGTTCAGGGGCAAAGATGGGTCTTATCAATTCTCTGATGTATTCATGGTCTACTGGGTTCAATTTATGACGCAGCCAGACCTATGGTCCAGCGTTTGGGGTTTTTTGGCAACGAGCCTTGGCCAGGTGTTCCACCGCATGGTAAAAATCGACCACTTCGGCATGGGGGGGTCACCATGTTAGAGACACCCATCCCCTCCGCACAAAGGCTCCGGCGCCCCAGCATAGCGAGGGGCCTCTCCAAGCCCCAAGCGCCTTCAGGTTGTTTCAGGTGACCGCATAATTCTCGTTGAAGCGTTTCTCGGCCTCCTCCGAGCCGATCAGGATCAGCTCGTCGTTTTTTTCCAGGACCATTTGCGGATCCGGGTTGATCATCACGCGGTCCTCCCGTTTGACCGCGATGACGCTGCAGCCGGTTTTTTCCCGGATTTGCAGCTCCAGCAGCGGTTTGTTTTGCAGACCCTCCCCCAGGACGTTGCGAAAGACGTTCAAGCCTTCCGAGAGCATCAGGATTTTTTCGGGTTTGAGCAGGTTCATGATGGTCGTGGTGCAAAGCGAGCTGAAGGACATCACCAGGTTGGCGCCGGCGCGGTGGAGGGTGTTGACATTGCGATCCAGGGTCGCCCGGCTGATGATCTGGACGTCGGGGCGCAGCCTGCGGCAGTAGATGGTGAGATAGATGTTCAGGTCGTCATCGTGGGTGGTGATGATGATCGACGGGGTTTCTTTGATCCCGGCTTTAACCAGGGTCTCCAGGTCGCCCGCGTTGCCCTGGATGAAATGGCGGTCCCTGGCGGCGATCCCCGGTTTTTTTTCCACTACGTTGAAGTCCACCTGGCGTTTTTTGAGGGCCTTGGCTGCAGCCTGGCCTACCCGCCCGCCGCCCAGAACCACCACCGGGCCTTTGGGCCTGTTTTGGGCGCCATGGCTTCCGATTATTTCGTCGTAGCGATCCAGCTGTTCGGCCGTGCCCGCCAAAACCAGGACGGTGGATTCTCCCATGAGGGTTTGGGGGCTTGAGGCCCTGAACGCGCCCTGCTCCCAGACACCGACGACGTTCACCCCGGTGATTTGACGCAAGTTGCTCTCCGCCAGGGTTTTCCCCTGAAGCGGGGTCCGCATCGCCGGTGCTTCGGCGATCAAAAGCTCGTCGAAGCTGCCGATGACATTGGCATGCATGCTCAACCCGAGCACCCGGCGCGCCAGGGCTTTGCCCAACATTTTGGTGAACTGGAAGACGTGACTGCTGCCTGCCAGCTCCAGGATATCCAGGCTGTCCTCCATGTCGGCGTTGGTGATGGTCTCCACCCGGGAGGTGGTTTCGCGGATCGTAAATATAATATTGGTGCTGGTGATGTCGTCGTTTAAGACCACCACCATGGCGGCCCGGTCCACCCCCAGGCGCTTGTAGCTCTCGGGGTTATCCAGTCCACCGACCACGACGCGATACCCCAGGTCGTGCAATTCCAGGGCGCGCTGAAGATCCGGCACAAGAATCACATACTCCACCCCGTACTGGGTCAGCTTTTCCACCAGGTTGACGGCCACATCGTCGTAGTGGGTCAAAATGACGTGATCGGAGACCCGGTCCGGGACCGACCGCGGCGCGCGGGCCTTGTTCTGCTCTTCCAGCCAAGGGGCATAAAAAAATTGGATAAAGGTAAACGGAAGCATGACCAGCAGCAGTACGATACCGTTGAGCAGCACGATAATCGAAAACAGCTTGCCGATATCGCTGTGAAAGGTGATATCCCCGAAGCCCAGCGTCGACATGACCGTCAGGGTCCAGTATAGACCGGTGATCCAGGAGTATTCGCGTCCCTCAAAGAGCATCAGTAGGTGAAACAAAACACTGTAAACCACAAAAAACAGGATCAGCAGCAGAGAAAATTTGACGAGCAGCCGGATGTTGGCCTTTCGGGCATTGTCGCGCAACAAGGTTACCAGCTGAGAAACCATGAATTTCATTTTTTCCGTTCGCCCTCTATCTGTCGCCAGGCTTGCAAGCAAGCCGCCCAGAAGTATTGGTGTGATGCCGTTTTCCGCTACTTTCGGGCTAAAACCGGCGTCGTCGCGTTCGACTGCAAGACCACTCGCCTGAAGGCGAGCCCGTCGGATTCAGCCTGCGGGCGGGTGGGCGCGCGTGATCCCCTCGTGGGCGGTCGATTTCCGTGCGCATTGTTCGTTTATCGGGTTAGGCCGCCGATTTGTCAAATCCAAAAAAGGATCTGCCGCCCGGCTGTCACCGGTTCAGGAAATGCCGGCCGTTTGGTGAACCCCATCCGGGGCGGCCTGAAGGGCCGGTTGCAGGCCGCAAATTTACATCTTTACGTGGCCACTCAAAATAGTCTACTAACTGCTGGCGCCTTGTGGCAGCCATCGGGAACCCGGCATTGCAGGGCCACGGGGTCTTTTGCGGCCCTCGACCTCATCTTTGAGCGGACCACCTCCTATGGACGCCAAAAAATTTCGGACTGCCATTTTCCTTTTCATCGGCACCATCTCCTCGGGAACGCTTGGCTACTATTATTTAGAGGGAATGACGCTCTTCGACGCCTTCTACATGACCGTCATCACCATCAGCACGGTCGGGTTTTCGGAGATCAAGCCCCTGACCACCCTCGGCCGGAGCCTCACCGTGGTGATGATCATGATGGGGATCGGTGTGGGCGGCTACACGGTCGGGATGATTGCCCGCAGCTTCATCGAGGGGGAACTGCGGATATTTTTCGGGAGGAGAAAGTTGGAAAAAAGGATTGCGGCGCTGGCCAGTCACTTCATCATCTGCGGCTACGGTCGAATTGGCCGGATCATCTCCGCCGAGCTGGCCGAGGACAAGATTCCCTTCGTGGTCATCGAGCAGGACGACAAGTCCGTCGAGCACCTGCAGAAGCAGGGGTATCTGTGGCTTCAGATGGATGCGACCTCCGAGGAGGCGCTCCTGGCCGCCGGCATCAAGCGCGCCAAGGGGCTGGTGAGTGCGCTGCCTTCCGATGCCCACAACGTCTTCATCACCCTCACGGCCAAGGGCCTGCGGCCGGACATCTTCATTCTCTCGCGGGCCTCGGACCACGGCAACGAGGACAAGCTCAAGCGGGCGGGGGCCACCCGTGTCGTCTCGCCCTATCTGATCGGCGGCCTCCGCATGGCCCAGGTGCTCAAGCGCCCCACGGTGGTGGATTTTATCGATATCGCCATGATGGAGCGCCATCTGGGGCTGATGATGGAGGAGGCCAAGATCGGCTCGCAATCGCAGCTGATCGGCAAAAACATCATGGCCAGCAACCTGCGCCGTGATTTTGGCGTGATCGTGGTGGCCATCAAGAATGCCGCAGGCGAGATGATCTTCAACCCCGGGCCCGAGGAGACCCTCAACGCCGGCGACGTGATCGTGGTGCTCGGCAAGATGGAAAACCTCGAGCGCATGCGTGCGGTGCTGTGAAGCACGCGCCACCCTATCAAACTTCGGCCATCAGGGTCTTGAGCTCCGCGCCGTCGATTTTTTCGCGCTTCAGCAGCAGTTCGGCCCCCTTGTCGAGCACCGCGCGGTTCTTGGTCACGATCTCCAGCGCCCGGGCATACTGGGCGTTGATGATCTCGCGGATCTCGGCGTCGATCAGCTGGGCGGTGGTTTCGCTGTAGTCCAGGGACCCCTGGGGGGCGATGTCCAGGAAACGGGCGCGCTTTTCGCGGGCAAAGTAGACCTGGCCGACTTTTTCGCTCATCCCGTACTCCTTGACCATGCTGGTGGCGATGTCGGTGGCCCGGGCGAGGTCGTTGTGGGCGCCGGTGGAGATGTCGCCGAAGACCACCGACTCCGCCGCCCGGCCGCCCAGGAAGGTGGCGATCTTATTGAGCAGCTCGGTTTTTTTCATCAGGAAGCGGTCCTCGGTGGGCACCTGCATGGTGTAGCCCAGGGCGGCGATGCCCCGGGGGATGATGGAGATTTTCTGGACCGGGTCGGTTCCCGGCAGGCTCAGGGCGACGATGGCGTGGCCCAGTTCGTGGTAGGCAATGATCCGGCGCTCCTCCGGGTTGATCAGCCGGTTTTTTTTCTCCAGACCGGCCAACACACGCTCCACCGCCTCCTCGAACTCGGGCATGCCCACCGCCTGCTTTTCCCGCCGGACGGCCAGCAGGGCGGCCTCGTTGACCAGGTTGGCGAGATCGGCCCCCACCATGCCGGGGGTCATGGCGGCGATCTTCTTCACATCGAGGCCGGCTTCGGCCTTGACGCCCCTGAGGTGGATCCGCAGGATGGCCTCGCGGCCCGGTTTGTCGGGGCGGTCCACCAGCACCTGGCGGTCGAAGCGCCCCGGTCGCAGCAGCGCCGGGTCGAGGATTTCGGGGCGGTTGGTGGCGGCCATCAGGATGACGCCGACGTTGGGGTCGAAGCCGTCCATTTCCACCAGCAGCTGGTTGAGGGTCTGTTCGCGTTCGTCGTGGCCGGCCACCGGGCCGATGCCGCGGGCCTTGCCCAAAGCGTCGAGCTCGTCGATGAAAATGATGCAGGGCGCTTTCTGTTTGGCCTGTTCGAAGAGGTCCCGCACCCGGGCCGCGCCCAGGCCCACGAACATCTCCACGAACTCGGAGCCGCTCATGCTGAAAAACGGCACCCCGCTTTCACCGGCCACCGCCTTGGCCAGCAGGGTTTTACCCGTTCCCGGAGGCCCCACCAGCAGCACGCCCTTGGGCATCTTGCCGCCCAGGGCGGTAAAGCGCCCCGGCTCTTTTAAAAATTCGACCACCTCGACCAGTTCCTGCTTGGCTTCGTCCACCCCGGCGACATCTTCGAAACTGATGTTCAGATCGCTTTCAACATAGATTTTGGCCTTGTTCTTGCCCAGCGCCATGAAGCCCGGCTGCTGGCCGGCCATGCGTTTCATGAAGAAATACCAGATGCCGAAGAAGAAAAAAACCGGGACGATCCATGAGAAAAGATCGCGCAGGAAGGTCGATTCGATCTGGCCTTTGAAGGTCACGCCGTGCTGCTCGAGGAGCTTGGCGGTGTCGGGGTCCACCCGGACGGTGCGGAAGCCCGTGGGGGTGCCGCCTTCGGCCGTTTCGTCGATCATTTTGCCCTGGATCTGGTTGGCCGTGATGGCCACCTCGGTGATCTTGTTCTCTTTTAGGAGCTGCAGAAACTTGCTGTAGGGGATTACCGGGATTTCCATGACCGATACGATCGATTGCTGCAGCAGCAGCACCAGCCAGATGCCCAGGAGGGCGTACCAGAGGGAAAATTTGTGCTCTTTTTGCATCTCATCTCTCCCCGCGGTGTCCGTTTTGCTGGCGGCGGTTTCAGGGTCTCGGCAAGAAATAATTGCACATCTTGCTTGTCTTTTGGCCCGTCACCGGCGAATGTGCCTGGGTGACGAACCAAAATCCGGCGCCATATTGTGCAATTATTTATTGCCGCGACCCTGAAATCTCGTTACCGGGGCGTGGCAGTAATGACACCCCCCGACCGGCGCCGCTCCGGCACGCAAGAGCAATTGGAGTTAACTTAAGTCAACCGCCGCCAAAATGCAACCAACCGGGTACGTCCCGTTGACTAGGGGTGCCGGCCGCGAACAAAATGGCTTGCAGCCGTGGCGAAAACCGCGATAAGGAAACCGCAGCTTCAGCGGCCGCCCATGACCCCACCGCTTGCGGAGTGCCGGGTCGGTTCTCGGGCGCGGGGGCGCGTTCCGGTATTTGGACGGCGTGGCGGGAGAAAGGACAGGGGTGCAGATGGCGGCGGGTCCCATCGACCTGACACATGTTCTGGACGTGGACACCCCGGTTTTGGCGGGCGACCCGCCCCTGGTGCGGCACATCCTTTTGAGCCACGGGCGGGATGGATGCCACCTGGAGTGCATCAGCCTGGGAACCCACACCGGCACCCACCTGGATGCCCCCTTCCATTTTTTCGCGGACGGCGCTCGGGTGGACGGCCTGCCGCTCAGCCGGCTGATGGGCTCCGGAGTGAGGCTGGACCTTTCCGGGCGCCCCGAGGCCGGTGTGATTTGCGCAGCGGAGTTGCGGCGGGCCGGGCCGGAAGTAATTCCGGGGGATTTCGTGCTGTTGATGACCGGCTGGGACCGCTTCTGGGGGACGCCGCGCTACTTCCGGCACCCGTATCTGGCGCCGGATTGCGGAAGATGGCTGGTGGACAGCGGAGCCGCACTGGTGGGCCTGGACACCCCAAGCCCGGACCGGTCTGCCGGCGGCCGGGGCGACTATCCCGTTCACCGGCTGCTCTTGGGCGGCGGGGTCCTGATCGTCGAGAACCTCCGCGGCCTGGCGCGGGTACAGACGCTGAGGGGGAATTACGCCTTTCTGCCGCTGAAGCTCAAAGGGGCCGACGGCGCCCCGGTGCGGGCCGTGTTTCTGGGCGCCTGAGCCGGCTGAGATCTCTTCTACCTTGGGGCGGGGTGCCGACCGGTTTCAGGCGCCATCCCTTCCTGTCAGACCTTGATGAAGCGGTAAAAGTCAAACCAGACGGTTTCGAAAAAAGTTCAAGTTCGAGGCGCGCAAATCTCAGCGGCGTGAGGCGTACTACTGTACGCCGCAGCGACTTCGAGATGCAGCGCAACGCAGAAATTGGATTTTTTGCGGAACCGTCAGGTCTTGCCCAGCAGGCGCAGCATCACGGCCTTCTGGGCATGCAGGCGGTTTTCGGCCTGGTCGAAAACCACCGCCTGGGGGCCGTCGATCACTTCGGCGGCCTGCTCGTAGCCGCGCATGGCCGGCAGACAGTTCATGAAGATGGCGTCGGCGGCGGCCTGGGCCATGAGCTTGACGCTGACCTGGTAGGGCATGAACTGCCGGACGCGCTGCGCCATTTCCGATTTGGGGATGTGGTAGCTCATCCAGGAATCGGTGTAGACCACGTCTGCCCCGGCCACGGCCTCCGCGGGGTCGTCGGTCACGACGACCGTCGCACCGGTGGCCCTGCCGTCAGCGGTCGCATCGGCCACCACCGCCGGCAGCGGGCTGGCGCTCAGGTCGGCCGGGCAGCCGACGCGGACAGTGACGCCCAGTTTGGAGCAGCCGTAAAGCAGGGAATGGGTCACGTTGTTGTTGGCGTCCCCCAGGTAGGCCAGGGTGAGGCCCGCCAAGGCCCCCTTTTTCTCCCGGATGGTCTGGAGGTCCGCCAGGATCTGGCAGGGGTGGTTGAAGTTGGTCAGCCCGTTGATGACCGGGATTTCGGCGTTGGCGGCCAGCTCCTCCATATGCCGGTGCTCGAAAAGGCGCGCCATGAGCAGGTCGGCATAGCGGCTGAGCACTTTCACCATGTCGGCGATGGTTTCCTTGCCGGCCGCCAGGGGTGAGGTGGCCATGTCGTAGAAGATCGCATTGCCCCCCATCTGGCAGATGCCGGTTTCGAAGGAAACCCGGGTGCGCAGGCTGGGTTTTTCAAAAATCATGACCAGCATCCGCCGCTTCATGGCATCCTGATAGCTTTCGGGCGCAGCCTTGAGCCTATCGGCCAGATCCAGGATGGCGGTTATCTCAGCGGTGGACCAGTCCTTCAGGGAAATCAGATGCCGCATACCGTCACCGCCTTTCAGCTTGTCAGATCGTCGTAGTATTTGTCGATTTCAGTGCAACGATCGAAAATCTCCAGGATCAGCGCCGCGCGCACCCACATGCCGTTGCGGACCTGACGCCAGTAGACCGCCCGCGGGTCCTGGTCCGCCTCGATGGCGATCTCCTTGCGCCGGGGCAGGGGGTGCAGCAGCACCGCATCGGGTTTGAGGATCTCCAGATGACGCGCGGTGAAATGAAAGCGGGTGGTGTCCAGCAGGCGGCTCTCCTCGGCCGTGTCCCATTCGTCCTGGATGCGGGTCATGTAGATCGCGTCCACTTCGGGGATGATTTTTTCGAAATCCTCGCTCAACTCGTAGGCCACCCCTGCCGCACGCAGATTTTCGAGGATGTCGGCACCGATCTGGAGCGATTCGGGTGCCACAAAATACTGCGTGACCCCCGGGTAGAGGGTGAGCAGGTTGGCCAGGGAGCGTACCGTGCGCCCCCGGGCGAGGTCTCCCACGAAGGCGATCTTCTTATGGGGAATGCCCCCGCGGGTCTCGAAGCTGCGCTGCAGGGTGTAGATGTCCAGCAGGGCCTGGGTGGGGTGCTGATCCTGGCCGGAGCCGGCGTTGATGACCGGGATGGGGCGGTCCGTGTTGGACAGCAGCCAGGCGATCCGTTCGGCAAACCCGCCCACCGGGTGGCGCATGATGATCAGGTCAAAATACGAGCTGAAGGTGCGCACCGTGTCCTCCGGGGATTCCCCCTTGATTTCGCTGGAGGTGGTGGTGTCGCGCACCTCCGCCGGGTGGATGCCGATGATCTGGCAGGCGGAGTAAAATGAAAGAAAGGTTCGGCTGGAGGGCTGGGCGAAGTACAGCATGGCGCGTTTTTCCGAAAGAAGCGTCTGCAGAAAGTGCAGCCCGCCCTTGGTTTTGCCGATGCGCCGGATCTTGGTGGCCAGCTCACAGAGCCGCTCTAGGGACGGGCGGTCGAACTGCTGGGCGATGAGCGCATGATAGGGCCGCCCCTTGCGCACAAACAAGGGGCCCTTTTCTTCGCGTTTGAGGTTCTGGAAATCCAGCCATGAAATTTGGCGCAAAGGAGTGTCCTTGTACATCACCTTTTCCTCGCTGCGCGTTTGACGGTGGCGCAAAACGGCCACATCTTCGCGCTTTGTCGCATTGCGCCGGGGTGCGGCGCTTGCCGCCCAAGGAGGCGTTCCGGCGCTTTTTGCGGAACCGTCTTTTAGGTCGGACTGCTGTCGAAGCAATCCTTTTGGGGCGGATGCGGCGCGTATGCCGGTCAACGCCAGTCCATTAAGCCAATGACCGGGGTTTGTCAATGGCCGGCGAGGGCGTGGCGGCGGAAACCTTAATAAGGAAGGAGGTGCGGTTTGACTCAAATTACCCATACCCGGCGCTGGGCGCGCAGGTCCCTGTGGGTCTGGGGCCTGTCGCTGGTGGCGGTCTTTTGCGCCTGTTCGGCCGACAGTGCCAAGGTCAGTGGTCCCCGCGGCGGTAAGCTGGCGCCGTGCCCGGACAGGCCCAACTGCGTCAGCAGTGATGCCGATGATGCCGCCCGGCGCGTGGCGCCATTCGTTTTTCAGGGGTCTGCGACGGACGCTTGGGATGCGCTTGGGGCGCACGTGGCTACCCTGCCGAGAGTCCGGGTGGTCAGCGCCTCACCGGTCTATCTGCATGCGGTGGTGCGCAGCCGTTTTTTTCGCTTCGAGGACGATCTCGAGTTTTACCTGCGGCCGAAGGCGGGAATAATCGCCGTGCGTTCGGCATCCCGCAGCGGTTATTTCGACTTTGGGGTCAACCGTCGGCGGATCGAGGCCATTCGAAGCCACTTGACCGGATGGGGGGTCCTCCGGAAGCCATAAAAAAACCGTGGAGTGTGCGGGGCCTGCAGGTCCCGCATTTCTGCTGCGGCGGGATAAAACGACCTGGCAGCGCGCGCTTGGGCTTCTGCTAAGGCTCAGCTTTCCAGCCGGCGCATATAGATTTAATTTTCAAAAATTTCAATATGTTAAAAAATTTAATGGGCATGCTGTGACCTGTTCCGGCTTCCCTTGGCGCGGGGTTTTCGACTGCAAGGGGGTGCCCCAGAGTGCCCGACAGCAGGCCAACGGCGTCCCCGACTTCTCTAAAACCGTTGATTTCGTAGGGATGGCATTCAACTAATATGTTGACATTCCGATAAACCTTCTATAGAGACAGGTCAATTGAACTGTTGAGGCAATTCAGAACTTCAATTGGAGGTGGGATCGCATGACAAAAGCAGAGTTGATCGAGAAGATGGCAATGGATGCCGGTATCAGCAAGGTTGCTGCCGGAGCCGCACTGGATTCCTTTGTTGACGGCGTCACCAGCGCGTTGAAGAAAAAAGAGGGAAAAGTGACCCTGGTCGGTTTCGGCACTTTTCAAAAGGTTCGCCGCAAAGCCCGCAAGGGACGCAACCCCCAGACCGGCGAGGAAATCAAGATCAAGGCGACCAACGTCGTCAAGTTCAAGCCGGGCAAAAAACTCAAAGATTCAGTCTGATCCATACGGGCGTGGTTTGCGGCAGGCTGCCAGCGCTGCCGCAAACCGCTCTTCGTTTTTTTCAAGCCCTCCCACCTCCACGGCCTCTTCCCCAGCACGCCGAGAGGTGTGTGCTTTATTGTTGCCGGCAGCGGCGCGAAGCGTCTGTGGCCCGGTTGCGATTTAGCATTCGACCTCCGCTCCCGTCAGTGTTACAATAAGCTCTAATTTCGCAACGGCGTGTCACCGGAAGGGGCGGCGTGCGCCCGGGTGGCGTCTGCCGTAAAAAGGGGGCGATGATGTGGGTGTTCACCATGGACGGATTTTTCGCGGCGGTCTGGGACAAGAACTGCGCTCGGGACGAACTCATGATTCGTGCTCGCTGCCGTGAGGACCTGGTTCGGCTTTCCAAAAAACTCTGGGGGTACAGCGAAGAGGTCAAGATTATCAAAAACCCCGGCGCCGATTATGCCTTCCGGATGAAAATCCCCCGCCAGATGTGGTCGGAATACCTCGCCCAGTGCGCCCTCAAGGTGGACTATGCGGATGTCAAGGGCCACATCGTGCCCGCCGACGAACCACTGCGTGAAAGGGCCTACTACGAGGTGTGGGAAGCGCTTTACCGCTGGCAGTCGGGCCTGGAAAAAAAAGAAGGCAGATGATCCGGGTTCCCAGCCGTGCGGGTGCCTCGGTCACAATCCAGATTCGAGGGATTACCGGTTGACAGGCCGGAACCGGGTAGCCACTATTTTCGAACGACGAGTTCTGGTTTTGCTCGGCTTTTTCGCGTTGCGCCGGCCCCCAATCGCCCCCATCGGCCTGGGGGTTTTTTTTACCCCGGTCGCAAGTCCTGATGCAGGCGTCTATGGACCGCAACAAGCTTTTTGCCGCCACCCTGAGCGGTGCGCTGCTGACGGCCGCTTTTCCCCGCATGGGCATCTGGGGCGCCGCTTGGCTGGCGCTGGTACCGCTGCTGTGGGCCCTCCGGGATCTTCCCCCCGCGCTCGCCTTCCGTCTGGGTCTGGTCGCGGGCGGGGTGCATTATCTGACCCTGATCTACTGGGTGGCCTACACCATGCGAACCTACGGTCATCTGCCCTGGTTTCTGTGCGTGTCGATACTGGTGCTGTTTTGCACCTACCTGGCGCTTTTCACCGGGGTGTTCGCGGCCACACTGGCCGGTTTCAGTAGCCGGCCGCTTGCGCTGTTGCTGACGGCACCGGTTTTATGGACAGGACTGGAGTATCTGCGGTCTTTTTTGTTGTCCGGCTTTCCCTGGGGGCTTTTGGGCTACACCCAGGTCAACTGGCTGCCGGTGATCCAGCTGGCGGATCTGGTCGGTGTCTACGGGGTCTCTTTTCTCGTTGTTCTGGTGAATGCCGCGGCGACCCTGGCCCTGTCGACGCTTTTCAGCGCCGACCGGGGCCGGCGGCTACCCCCCGCGGCCGGCGTGGGGGCGC
>JBAPYE010000033.1:0-6997 GCA_049284575.1 Desulfobacterales bacterium | reverse complement strand
CCGGGGGGCTCGGCGGCGGGACGACCGGTGCGGGGTGTTTGGGTTTTTGGGCCGCGGCCGGCGGCAGGGATTTTCCGCCGGCTGCCGGCTTTTCGGTTGCCGTCTCGGCCCCCCGCGAGCGCTTCAGGCGCCGCCACAGTTTTTTCAACTCCGCAAACATCATCGGCTATCCGGTTTTATCCGCTGCCATCCTCTCGGCAAAGGGCACCGCGGCGTTCAGGGCTTCGATATGCTCCATTTCGGCCGCATTGATGCGGTCGATGTTGGTCCGCAGGATATACGCCATGCGGGGGTCATAGAACCGGTGCAGGCTGGTGTTGACCAGCGAGTGGAAACCGCGCCGGATTTTGTGGGCCCCCCCCATGCCGGGGTCGAAATAGCGGATCCCGTTTTCGATCGCCCACGCAATCGGCCCGTAGTAGCACACGTTGAAATGCAGCGCATGGATCCTGCGAAAACTGCCCCAGTAGCGTCCGTAGAGGCGCTCGCCTTTTCTCAGAAGAAGCGAGAGCGCGGCCGGTTCGGCGGGCGCGCGGCGGTCATAGGCCGCCATGAAGACCAACCGATGGCGATAATCCTCGGATAACCCCTCGAAAAAGGCCGGCAGCAGGTACTTGCAGCCCCAGATGCCGAACTGGTCATTGGTATGTTCGTAAAGCCCGTACATCAGATCGAAAAAAGAGTGCGGGGCCTCCCGGCCGGCGACCGCCCGCAGTTCGAACCCCGCCTTTTCGAGCGCCCGGCGTTCGCGCCGGATGTTGTGCCGCTGGTTGCTGTTGAAATCGCCCAGATAGTCCTCAAAAGACGCGAACCCGCGATTTTCCCAACGAAAGCCCTGGTGCCGCCAGCCGACGAACCCGGCGCGCTCGGCCAGGGGCCGCCACGCCGGGTCCACAAAGAGAAAGCTGCACCCGGCGATCTGATGTTGGCCGCAGTAGCGATCGATGGCGTCGATCATAACGGCGGTCAGCCGGTCCTCGGACTCGCCGGCGGCCGTCAGAAAACGATATCCCTCGACCGGGGTCACCGGACTCATGCCCACCAGCTTGGGGTAATAGGCTGCCCCGATGCGCGCCGCCACCTGAACCCAGGGGTGGTCAAAAACAAACTCCCCCTCGCTGTGGGTTTTGAGGTAAAGGGGCGCGGCGGCCACCAGCCGATGGTCGGACCAGACCGTCAGATGCCGGGGCTGCCAGCCGCTGGCGGGTGCGATGCTGCCGGATTGCTCCATCCGCCGAAGCCATTCCCATTCCAGAATCGGCGCCGCGAGCGGCAGCGCCAGGCGGTTCCAGGCCTCGCGGTCGATAGCCGATATCCGTTCGACCCAGCGGATGGTGTATGGCGTTGAAGCACTGGCGGTCATCTATCCCCCATTCAGTTAGACCCCCTAAATTCGCACACAGGGCATTGCCTTAAAAAGATGCCTGCAATAGCTTACTTAATAATCCCTGGCGAGCCTCTTGTCACGCCGCGGCACTGGGGATCGGGGTTTTTGATTGACACCGGCCCCTTTTTTCCGATAGGTCTCAACCCGATATTTTAAATAACCTTTTACAACACGCGGATGGAGGATGAAAAATGCGCTGGTGGCTTCCTATTTTGCTGATCATCGCCCTGATGACGGCCGGCCCGCTGCCGGCCGCGGAAAAAGAGCTCAAGGTAGGCTTTGTGTATGTCTCCCCCATCGGGGATGCGGGCTGGTCGTATGCCCATGATCTCGGCCGGCAGCACATCGCCGCTCTGCCGGGGGTTCAGACCTCCTATGTGGAAGCCGTGCCCGAGGGGGCCGACGCCGAGCGCGTGATCCTCAACATGGCCCGCAAAAATTTCGATATCATCTTCGCCACCAGCTTCGGCTACATGGACCCCATGCTGAAGGTCGCCAAACAGTTTCCCGACACCGTCTTCATGCACTGCTCGGGGTTTAAGCTGCATTCCAACATGGGCAACTATTTCGGCCGCATGTACCAGGCCCGCTATCTCTCGGGGATGGTGGCCGGTGCCATGACCCGGAAAAAGATCCTCGGCTATGTGGCCGCCTTCCCGATCCCGGAGGTCATCCGCGGGATCAACGCCTTTACCCTGGGCGCCCAGGCCGTCACGCCCGACGTCCAGGTGCGGGTGGTCTGGACCAAGACCTGGTATGACCCGGCCACCGAGAAAGAGGCCGCCAAAAGCCTGCTGGACGTGGGCGCCGACGTCATCGCCCAGCATCAGGATTCCCCCGGCCCCCAGGAGGCGGCCCAGGAAGCGGGCGTCTATTCCATCGGCTACAACTCCGACATGAGTCAATTTGCGCCCAAGGCCCACCTGGTGGCGCCGGTCTGGAGCTGGGGACCTTTCTACGAGGAGCTTGTCACGGCGGTCCGCGACGGGAGCTGGACGAGCCGGTCCCACTGGTACGGCATGGAAAAAGGGATCGTGGCCCTCTCGCCGATGTCCGACCTGGTTCCCCAGGCGGTTCAGGACATGGTACTCGCCAAAAAGGCCGAGATCATCGCCGGAACGGCCAAGGTGTTTACGGGGCCGATCAGCGACCAGACCGGCACGCTGCGCATCCCTGCCGGTGAGAGCCCATCGGATGACGCCCTGCTGGGCATGAACTGGTTTGTCCAGGGGGTGGTCGGCACCACCGAATAGCCATCTCCGACCGGTCCTTTTATCCCGGAAGCACCGGCTGGCGGCCAACAAAAGCAGCGTGCATGCGAGATAACCCAGGATGAGGGTGCGGGTAAGCAAACGGCAGGAGCCCCTGGGCTGGGGCGCCTGCCTTATTTTTTTGGGCGCGCTGGCCTTTTCCCTGGCCGTCAGCGCGGCGCTGCTGGGGCTCCAGGGCAAACCGCCGGTTGCCGGGATCCGGCTGCTGTTCGAGGGCGCCTTCGGGTCGCGCTGGGCCCTCGAGGACTGTCTGCTGAAAGCCGTGCCGATTTTTCTCTGTGCCCTGGGCGTAGCGGTGGCCTTTCGCCTTCAGATCTGGAACCTGGGGGCCGAGGGCCAATTTGCGCTGGGCGCCATCGGCGCCAGCTGGGCCGCCCTGGCGTTCCCGGCGCTTCCCGGCCGCTACCTCCTGCCGCTGATGTTTCTGGCGGCCGCGGTGGCGGGGGGGCTCTGGGGCCTCGTGCCGGCAATCCTCAAGCTGGGGCTGCGGGTCAACGAGATCATCGTGACCCTGATGCTCAACTACATCGGGATCCTGATTCTCGAGTACAAGGTATACGGCGCCTGGAAAGACCCGGGCAGTTTCGGCTTCCCCATGACGCCCGAATTCCCGGCCGGCGCCATCGTGGGGAGCATCGGCACCACGCGGCTCAACTGGGGGCTACTGGTGTGCCTGGCGTCCGGTGCGGCGATCGCCCTTTTCCTGGGCTCCACCCGGCTGGGCTACGAGCTGAAAGCCTGCGGCGAGAATATCCGTGCAGCCCGCTATGCGCGCCTGCCATACGGCCGCCTGGTCCTGCTGGTGATGGCGCTCAGCGGCGCCCTGGCCGGCTGGGCCGGCTGCCTGGAAGCCTCGGGTTCCCTGCACCGGCTGCAGCCGACGATCATGGCCGGCTATGGCTACACGGCCATCGTCGTGGCCTGGCTGGCGCGGCTAAACCCCCTGAACATCGGCATCGCCGCCCTGCTGCTGGCCGGACTGCGCGTCGGGGTCGAAAACCTGCAGTTGGACCTTCAAGTCCCGGCCGCTTTCGGGCAGATCATGGAAGGGCTGATTCTTCTGACGGTCCTGGCCGGCAACTTCTTCAGGGACTACCGTTTAGGGTGGAGAGGGCCGGATGACCGCTGAGATCATGATTGCCCTGCTGGCGGCGACGGTCCAGTCCGGCACACCGATTCTCTATGCCACCCTGGGGGAGATTTTCACCGAGCGCTCGGGGGTCCTCAACCTGGGGGTCGAGGGCATCATGCTGATCGGGGCCCTGGCCGGTTTCATCGTGGCCAAGACGACCGGGGTCGCGGCCTACGGCCTTTTGGCCGCGGGCCTTGGCGGGGCCCTCCTGGCGGCCGTACACGGCATGGTCTGCCTCGTCTTCCAGGGCAACCAGGTGGTCTCCGGTCTGGCCCTCACCATTCTGGGAACCGGGCTTTCCAGCTTCTGGGGCACCCCGTTCATCGGCCAGCGCACCATGGGTTTTGAAAGGCTCCCGCTGCCGCTGTTGTCCAAAATTCCGGTGCTGGGCGAGATTTTTTTCAATCATGACCCCTTGATCTACCTCTCTTACCTGCTGGCGCCTCTGATGTGGGCCTTTCTGCGCTACACCCGCTGGGGGCTGGGGCTGCGCGCGGTGGGCGAACACCCCGATGCCGCCGCCGCGGCAGGGCTGCGGGTGCTGGCCTATCGCTGGGCCGGGGTGTTGATGGGCGGGGTGCTGATGGGGTTCGGCGGGGCGTACCTCTCGCTGGCCTACACCCACCTGTGGACCAACGGGCTGTCGGCCGGAAGGGGCTGGATTGCGGTCGCCCTGGTGATATTCACCTTCTGGCGCCCCGGCCGGGCGATCCTGGGGGCGTATCTCTTCGGCGGGGTGATGGCCTTTCAACTGCGGCTTCAGGCCATGGGCACGGCCCTGCCTTCTTCCCTGCTGCTGATGCTGCCCTACAGCCTGACCATCGCGGTCCTGGTCTTCTCATCCTGGCGCGGCCGGGGCTCGGAAGCGCCCGCCGCGCTGGGCATCAACATCGAACCCCGGGAATAGCCCCCGGCGGGCCCCCGGCTTTCAGGAGGCGCACCTATGTCTCAAAACGCACGCTACCGGCGAACCTTCCCCATTTCCTGGGAACAGCTGCACCGGGACTCCCGGGCCCTGGCCTGGCGGCTGCTGGACATGGATTTCTTCAACGGCATCATCGCCGTCACCCGCGGCGGGTTGGTGCCGGCGGCCATCATCGCCCGCGAACTGGACATCCGCCTGGTGGATACCGTCTGCGTGGCCAGCTACGCCTGGCAGGAGCAGCAGGGCGAAATTGAAATGCTCAAAGGGGTGTCCGGCGACGGCGAGGGCATGCTGATCGTCGATGACCTCGTGGATACCGGCCGCACCGCCAAAATCGTTCGGGACATGCTGCCCAGGGCCCACTTTGCAACGGTTTACGCCAAACCGGCCGGCCGGCCGCTGGTGGACACCTTCGTCACCGAGGTCAGCCAGGACACCTGGATTCTTTTTCCCTGGGATTCCGAGTCCCAGTTCGTGCAACCCATCGCCGAACGGCGGCAGGTGATCTGATGCCGGCCAGCGCGCCCCCCATGATCCGTCTGGAAGACATTTCCAAATCTTTCGGGTCGGTGCAGGCCAACTGCGACATCTCGCTGGACATCCGCGGCGGCCGCATCAAGGCCCTGCTGGGCGAAAACGGTGCCGGCAAAAGCACCCTGATGAGCATCCTCGCCGGGCGCTACCAGCCCGACAGGGGTCTCATCCGGGTGGACGGCCGGGCGGTCCGCTTCAGCGGCGCCAAAGACGCCATCCGCGCGGGGATCGGGATGGTTTACCAGCATTTTATGCTGGTCGCGGCCATGAGCGTTGCGGAAAACGTCTTCCTGGGCCAGGCCCGGAGTTTCTGGCGCGCCCCCCGCGCCCTGGAGGCCCGCGTGCAGGCGTTGGCCGAGCGCTTCGGCCTTGAAATCGACCCGGCCGCCCGGGTTTCCGAGCTCTCCATGGGCGAAAAACAGCGGGTGGAAATCCTCAAGCTCCTGCAGCGCGAGAGCCGGGTCCTGATTTTTGACGAGCCGACCGCCGTTTTGACCCCGCGGGAAACCGACCAGCTCTTCGCGGCCCTGCGCCAGATGGCCCGGCAGAACAAGGCCATCGTTTTCATCAGCCACAAGTTGAACGAGGTGATGGCGGTTGCCGATGAAATCGCCATCCTGCGCAAGGGGCGGATCGTCGATGAAATCGCCGCCGAAACGGTTTCCTCGCGCGCCGAGCTCGCCACCCGAATGGTGGGCCGCGAGGTGCTGCTGGAGGTCGCACGCACCGAGGTGGCGCACCGCCAGGTGGTGCTGCGGGTGGCGGGGCTTTGCGGGCGAAACCTGAAAAATATCGATTTCAGCCTGCGGCAGGGGGAGATCCTCGGCATTGTGGGCGTGGCCGGAAACGGCCAGAAGCCCCTGGTGGAAACCCTCTGCGGGCTTTCACGGCCCGAGCGGGGGACGGTGCGGATTCTCGGCCAGCCCTGGAAAGACTTCTTTGCTCGCGACCATTGGGCCGGCGCCCTGAGCTACATCCCCGAAGATCGCCAGGGGCTGGCCACCTGCCGCAACCTGAATCTGGTGGACAACTTCCTGCTGACCACCCGCAACGGGTTTAGCCGGGGTCCGTGGCTGCAGAAAGACCGTGCGGAGCGCAAAATCGTCGGGCTGGTGCAGGATTTCGGCATCCAACCGCCCAACGTCAAAGCCCTGGCCCGTCAGCTGTCCGGCGGCAACCTGCAGAAACTGGTTTTGGCCCGGGAATTTTTTCGCAGGCCGCGCCTGATCATCGCCGAACAGCCCACCCAGGGGCTGGATATCGCCGCCATCGAGGACGTCTGGCAGCTGCTCCTGCGGGCCCGCAAAAAAGCCGGGGTGCTGCTGGTGACCGGCGATCTGGCCGAAGCCCTGGCCCTTTCAGACCGCATCGCCGTCATGTTCGACGGCCGCATCATGGATATTTTTGACCCTTCGGACGAAGCCCGCCTGGCGCAGATCGGCCTGCTGATGGCCGGCATCCAGCCGGCGGCGGCCCCACCTCCTTAACGCGCCTTTTCCAGGGCCCCTGCAACCCCCGAAGGGCCGGGGAAACAATTTTTCCGTATCGCCCGGACTATGCACAAAAATTGCTGAATTCCCGGCATGATGCGGGTCGTGTCTCACATCCGCCCCCCAAATCCTGAACGACTTGTAAAAAGGATCCCCCCCCGGAAGGTCCCAAAGAAACGGCGCGACCATGCCGATCGACCACGCATTCCTGGAATCCATCGACCTCTTCGCCGAGCTGATCCTCAGATGCGCAAAAGC
>JBAPYE010000032.1:0-7336 GCA_049284575.1 Desulfobacterales bacterium | reverse complement strand
GCGGCTGGCCGATCAAAATCGCCAGTTCATGGCGCTGCAGGGCCTCCTCGGCCACCACCAGCGGGATCTGGGCGCGCACCCCCTCCACCACCTGCTTCTGCTGATAGACGTCCAGGGCCGAGGTGATGGCCCGGCGAAAGCGCAGTTCGATCAGCTCCAGAAAGGTCTCGTTGGTTTCCAGCTGGCGCTCCAGAAGGCGCTGCTGCAGCCGCTGGGAAATGATCTGGGCCCAGCGCTGGGCCACCTCGGCGGCCACCGTCATGGCGGCCGCGTTGAGGTCCTCGCGACTGGCGTCTTCGTCCAGCCGCGCGGCTTGGCTTTCAGAGCGGACCCGCCCCCACAAGTCCAGCTCGTAGGCGCTGACCAGCCCGATGGCATAGAATTCCCCGCCGCGGGTGCCGATGCCTTCGGTGTGCTGGCGGCTGAACTCGGCCCGGGCGTCTCCGGCCACCTCCGGATAGAGCGCCGCAGCCGTCTGCAGGGTGCGCGCCCGGACCTGGCTGAGGCGCGCCCAGGCCTCCTGCACAGTGAAGCCGTCAGTCAGGGCGCGCTCGATCAGGGCCTCGAGCTGGGGGTCTGCCAGGGTGTGCCACCAGCGCCGGGGGACTTCCGCCGCCGAATCGTAGAGCGAAAAGCGGGCCGGCAAAGCACCCGCCGCTTCGGTTCGCGGCCGCGGGGCGAACGGGCTGCAGGCGGCGGCGGTCAGCGCCGCCAGGATCACGAGACCCGCAAGGCCGTAGCCCCTTCTCATTGGGCGCCGGATTGTTGCGCCTGGTGGGTCGCGATCGCCTGGCGCACATAGGGAAAGACGGTTTCGGCCACCACCGTGTAGCCCGCCGCGGTGGGGTGGATGCCGTCCGCCTGGTTGAGGTGCGCTTCGCCGGCGACCCCCGCCAGGAGAAAAGGAACCAGCAGGACCTCCTCTTCAGCTGCCACCTGGGGAAAGATTTCGGCAAATGCCTCCGTGTACTGCCGGCCCATGTTGCGGACCATCTGCATGCCGGCCAGCACCACCTCCACCCCGTCGGCCTTGAGAATCCGGACGCTGCGGCGCAGGTTCTCCCGGGTCAGGGCCGGATCGGTGCCCCGCAGCCCGTCGTTGGCGCCGGTTGCCAGGATGACGATGTCGGGCTTGAGGCTGGCCAGCACCCATTCGATCCGTGCGAGCACCCCGCTGCTGGTCTCGCCGCTGATGCCGGCATTGACCACCCGGTAGGGCAGACCGGCGGCGGCGAGCAGGCCGGCCAGCTGGGCGGGGTAGGCCTCATGTTCTTCCAGGCCGTAGCCGGCCGTCAGGCTGTCACCCACGGCCACGATCGTGCCGATGGTTTCCGGCGCGCTGGTGGTAACCCGTGCCGCAGGCGCCGGGGGCGCCTCCGGCTCGCTACAGCCGCCTGAAGCGAGCGCCATTCCGGCCACCGTCAGAGCGATGGCGCCACGCAAGCAGAAAGGGGTCATTCCTCCGCCTGTTCTCTGAGAAAAGCCGCGGGCTTTTGTTTCAGGATGGTCCGGGAGGCCAGCAGACCCACCGTCACCACCACGACGACGGCGCCGCCGATCATCGCCAGCATGTCCCAGAAAAAGGGTTTATAAGCAATATCCAGCACAATTTCAACCACGCCGGCGCTGGCGGCCTGGGAAAGCGCGGCGGCGATGGCGCTGCTGGTGAGGCCCAGAAAGAGGTTTTCGAAGGTCAGGACCCGGCGCACGAACCCGCCCCGCGCCCCCAGGATCTTGAAATAGACCGCTTCGCGAGTGCGTGCCAGGCGTGTGGCCAGAATCGAGCTGACCATGATCAGAAGGCCCGCCAGCAGGCTGAAGGCCGTGAAAAAGCGGATGATCCCCGAGAGCCGGCGCATGATTCCGGCAAAAGTCGCCAGGGTGACGGTCAGGTCCACGACGGTGATGTTGGGAAAGCGGGCCACCACCCGGTTCTGAAGATCCACGATCTGCTCGGGGGGCACCCTCACGGCCGAGAAGATCGTCTGGGGGGCGTCGGCCAGCAGGGCATCCGGAAAAACGAAGTAGAAAAAGGGGCCCACGGTCTCATGGGTCCGGGTTCGGATGCTGGCGATGCGGGCCGTCAGGGGGACCCCCTGGATCACGAAACTCAGCCGGTCGCCGATGCCCATGGGCTGCATCTCCACCACCGTGTCGAGCACCGACACCTGGGGTTCCTGCCAGTCGTCGCGGAAAAGCGAGTCCCCGGCGGTCAGGGCCTCGTCCTCCAGCAGGTGGTGGCGGTAGGTCAGGTTGAACGTCCGGGACAGGCTGTCGCCCCGCCGCTGGCGCTCGGCGGCCGGGTCGATGGCCACGTCGTTGACGGCCGTAAGGCGCGCCCGGATGATGGGGAAAAAGGGCGCCGGCACTTCCAGCAGCTCGGCGAACGCGTCTCTCTGGTCGGGCTGGATGTCCAGGAAAAAAAGATTGGGGGCCTCGGGCGGGTAGGAGCGCACAAAGGCGGCATCGAGGTTGGCCTCGATCAGGAAAATCGCGAAAAGGGCGGTCAGCGACGCGGTCAGGGTAACGAGGATCGTGCCGGTGGCATTGCCGGGCCGAAAGAGGCCCTTGACGGCCTGCCGCAGGGAGAGGGCGCGCAGGGGGATCCTGCGCAGCAGCATCAGGGCCGCCCCGCTGAGGGCCGCGGAAATCAGGATCAGCGCCACCAGCCCGAGCAGAAAATAGCCGCCCGCCTCGGCGCTGCCCAGCCGCAGGGAGACCGCCGCCATGAACAAGACCAGCACCAGGCCGGCGCCGGCGACATACGGCAGGTTGCGCGGGGCGCTGAGCGGCTCCTTGCGCAGCAGCAGGCCGGGTTTGACCCCCTTCAAACGATAGAGCGGCAGAAACGAGAAAATACCCACCGCCAGAAACCCGAAAATCGCCCCCTCGGCCACCGCCCGCCACGGCAGGGTGTAGGCCAGGCTCTCGGGCAGCAGGTCCGCGAAGAGCACCGGCATCAGCGGCTGCAGGCCCAGGCCGAGAGCGATGCCGGCGCCGGTGCCGGCCGCGCCGAGCACGGCCACCATGGCCAGAAAGTGGCGGAAGATAAAACCACCGCTGGCCCCCAGGGTTTTGATGATGGCGATGGTGGCGATGTTTTCACGGATCAGGGCGCTCAGGCTGCTGTAGATCCCGAAGCCTGCCAGCATCAGGGTGAAGACCCCGATCAGGTTGAGAAAAAAGATCAGGTTGTCAAAAAAGCGTTTGACCCGCGAGGGCGCCGAGCGGAAGGTTTCCACCCGCTCCTGGTCGGCCAGGGCCCGGCCGCGCAGGACCTCCGCGACCTTTTCGGCGTCGGCGGCGGGCCCGAGTTTGAGCAGCAGACGGTGGGACACCCGGCTGCCCTTCTGGACCAGGTCGAGAGCCCTCAGGTCCTCCAGAGCGACGAAAACCCGGGGGCCCAGTGCAAAAAAGTTCACCGGCCGGTCGGGCTCGGAGAGCACCACATCGGCGATGGCGAGGGTCGCCTCGCCCACCTGCAGGGGGTCGCCGATTTTCAGCTGCAGGCGGTCCAGCAGGGTCTGCTCGACGATCAGCGCGCCGGGCCTGAGGGCGTTTTCAAAGGCGCCCCCGGACTGCAGCTCGATCCGGCCATAGAACGGGTAGCCCGGGCCGACCACCTTGATCTCGGCCAAGAGCGAGGCTTCGTCGCCCGCGGTGCGCACCACCGAATAGAACTCGTAGACTTCGGCCGCGGCGGCTTCGTCCGTGCGCGCCAGGTCGGCCACCGCGGCGGCCAGGGGCTCGGAGATCGGAAAGCGGGACTTGATAATCACGTCGGCGCCCTGCAGCTTGCGCAGATCCTGCAGGAGAGCGGTCTGGATGTTTTCGAAAAAACCGCCCAGGGCCACCAGGGTCACCAGCGACAGGGCCGCGCAGAGCACGAAGACCGCCGCCTGCCGGCGCGATCGGACCAGCTGACGCCAGACGAAGCGCTTATTGAGCATCGGCCGGCCTCTGGTTGGGCGTTGGCAGGATGCGCCCGTCCTGAAGGGTGATGCGGCGGTCGGCCGCCCGGGCGATGGCCGCACTGTGGGTCGCCAGCACCAGGGTGGTGCGCTGCTCCTGCTGAAGGGTCTGCAGCAGTTCGAGAATCGCCTGGCTGTTGCGGGAGTCGAGGTTGCCGGTGGGCTCGTCGGCAAACACAATCCGGGGCTGGTTGATCAGCGCCCGGCAGAGGGCCACCCGCTGCTTCTCCCCGCCCGAGAGCTGGTGCGGCAGACTGTCCAGGCGCTCGGCCAGCCCCACCCGCTGCAGCAGCGCGCGGGCCCGCTCGCCGGCCTGGCGGTCGCCCTTGAGCTCGGCCGGAAAC
Source organism: Desulfobacterales bacterium (assembly GCA_049284575.1). GTDB lineage: Bacteria > Desulfobacterota > Desulfobacteria > Desulfobacterales > JAABRJ01 > JAABRJ01. The sequence continues at coordinate 3,021 of JBAPYE010000032.1, read as the reverse complement.
ATCACGTTTTCCAGGGCGCTGAGGGACGGCACAAGATGAAAGGCCTGGAAGACGAAGCCGATGGTGCGGTTGCGCAGGGGCGCCAGGTCGTCTTCGGGCATGTCGGTGATGTCGCTGTCGCCGATGCGGATGCGGCCGCTGGTGGGCCGGTCGATCCCCGAGAGCAGGCTCAGCAGGGTGGACTTACCGCTGCCGCTGGCGCCCGCGATCACGAGAAACTCCCCGTCGCGAACCGCCAGCGACACATCGTCCAGGACGCGGATTTCACGGCTGTCGATGCGGTAGGTTTTGGTGAGGTTGAAGGCTTGAAGTACAGTCATCGAGACATCTCCGGGGTGTGGCGGTAGCAGCCGGGGGCCTGAAATAACAGCCAGAAGGTAACGCCGGGGAAGAGGGTTTGCAAGCCGTCCGCGGACTCAAGCGCCCCGGGGGCGGCGTCACGCGAAAAACGCGGCTTGCCCCTCGGCCCCGGCACGGGCTCTTGGTGGAAACTGCGGAGAGTGGCTGGAGCAGCGCACGGTGAGAAGACCTGGCGGAAGTGGTCGCCGCTTGAAATTGGCAGCGGCCGGTGGTGCCGCTGACCCCATTCCGGCTACTGCCCCGAAATCTCGATCCACCAATAGCGATAGCCGTCCAAAACCAGATCTGCCGCCGCCGGCAGGATTTTTTGGCTCAACAGCTCGACGCTGTCCTGTTTCATCCCTGCGGCGGACAGCGTATCGGCTGTCACGACCTGTTCGAATTCCGAAAAGTTGTTGATCACCAGCAGCCGCTGGGCGCCATCGCTGCGCAGATAGGTAAACAGGTGCGGATTGGGAATGTCGACCAGTTCCATGCCGCCGTTGCGCATCGCCGGCGTCTGCCGGCGCAGCTTGAAAAACCGGGCCATCTCGTGGAAAAACCGCCACTCCAGGGTGTCGCCATCGGTCAGATCGTCGGCGGCCGCCCAGCGTTTTTTGGAGCGGTGCACCCACCGGCTGTCGTTGACCTTGTCCGGATCGGACAGAAACGTGTAGTCGTTCAGCATGCCGTATTCATCGCCCGCGTAGAGCAGCGGAATCCCGCCGACGCTGACCATGATGCTGCGCAGCATGTTGATCCGGCGCACGGCCAGCTCGATCAGGACGTTGTCCTGGGCCTCCAGGGCCGATTCCAAGCCGGCCAGGGAGGAGAGCGTGCCGGAAATGCGCAGATCGCCGTTGTTCGGGTTGAACTGAAAGGGCACCCCGCGGGCAAAGGACCCCGGGAAGCGGCCGGTGTAAAAGTCGTTCAGGAACTTTCGGTGGGCCCGGGGATCGACGCCCACCTGCCAAGCGTCGTTGTCGTCGAAGGTCCATCCGATATCGTCGTGGCAGCGCAGGTAATTGACCCACGAGCAGTCCTGGGGAATTCGTTGGCGATTGCGCATGGAATGGATCAAGAGCTTTGTCTCGCGGGTCGCCAGGGCCTCCCAGAGGAGCGACATCAGCAGCGGGTTGTAGGAAAGCTGGCACTCTTCCGGGTGGACGTAACGGACGACTTCGTCGGGGTGCACGATGGCCTCGGACTTGAAAACCATGCTGGGGGCGACAATCCGGGTCATGGCGTTGAAGGCCTGGATGATGGTGTGGGCCTCGGCCAGGTTCTCGCAGTTGGTTCCCATCCGCTTCCAGATAAAGGCCACGGCGTCCAGGCGCAGCACGTCGACCCCCTGGTTGGCCAGGAAAAGCATCTCGCCGGCCATGGCCCGCAGCACGGCAGGATTGGCGTAGTTCAAATCCCATTGATAGCTGTTGAAGGTGGTCCACACCCAACGGTTCAGCTCGCGGCTCCAGGTGAAGCTGCCCTTGCGAACGGTGGGAAAGATATCCCGCAGATGCTCCTGAAAACGGTCGACCAGGCTGCGGTCGGTGAATGTCAGGTAGTAATCCAGGTAGGCCGGCTCGCCGGCCTTGGCACGGCGGGCCCATCCATGCTCGTCGGAGGTGTGGTTGAACACGAAATCGAGCACTAGGCTGATGCCCCGTTCGCGCAGGGCCGTCGCCAGCCGGGAAAGCTCTTTCATGGTGCCGAGGTCCGGGTTGATGGCCCGATAATCGCTGACCGCATAGCCGCCGTCATTCTCCCCGTGAGGCACCGCAAAAAGGGGCATCAGGTGCAGATAAGTGACCCCGAGCTTTTCGAAATAGGAGATGTGGTTTTCGAGCCCTGCCAGGTTGTTGCTGAACAGATCCACATACAAGACGATCCCCACCACGTTTTCGGAGGTATACCAGTGCGGGTCGGCCTCGCGCGCCGCGTCATGCCGGCGCAGCGCTTGGGGGCGATCCAGCCAGTACCCGGTGAGAAGCTCGAGCACCTGCTCGAGGGTATAGAAGAAATCATACTGCCATCCGTAAAGGTCGTGGAGGCAGCCAAACAGACGCGCCCAATTCCGGTCGAGGCGCTCCTTGAACAGAAGCCACTGGGCCGGATCGGCGGCCAGTCTTTTTTGATGATTTTTCTCAACGCGCGGCAGCAACCGGTCAAGTGAACTGCGGGCTGCCGCCTGTCGCCATTCAAGGCGCGCCATCGCACCCCCTCCTTTCTATCAGTCTCTGAAACGGCGGCGAATCGCCTCCTGCTCATGGGGCGAGAGGCGCTCCCAGTCGTCCAGCTGCCGGCGCAGCTGCTTTCGTTCGGAATCCGGGATGTCCTGCCACTGCTGAAAGCGCTTCTGGTAAAGCCTGCGCGATTCCGGCGGCATCTGCTCGAGTTCCTGCTGGCGGCGCCGCAGTTTCTGCTGCTCTTCGGGTGGAAGGGCGCGCCACTTGCGGTACTGCTGCTGGAGATGCTGCCGCTGCTGGTCGGAGATGGCCGGGCCGTCGCCGCGGGTGCGGCCCCTTTGCGCCAACCAGGTGTTTGCATCCGCTTCTGACGTCAAGTGCTGCAGGGTCGGCCGCGGCGTTTCCGGTGGCAGCGCCCCGGCGGCGGGGGCCGCCAAAAGCAGCGGCAGCAGGCAAACAGCCAGCGCGGCCGACAACCGGCGGCACCATTTTGGGG
>JBAPYE010000031.1:0-3266 GCA_049284575.1 Desulfobacterales bacterium | reverse complement strand
GCCGAGCTGCACCGGGAAGAGGTGGAAAAAATCGTGCTGGAGGGGTTTTACCCCCTGGAAGACCCCCAGCACCTCGCGCCCCGGTCCAAACGCCAGGGCATCAGCGAGTTCGGCCTGCCCTACGAGTCCGAGCCGGCGGTCACGCGCCACCTGGGCTGGTTTCTGGAGCAGCACCGCGAGACTGTCCGGCAGACCCTGCAGCGGGAGTCCCATGCGCCCGACCTGATCCTCTTCAACGGCGGCTCCCTCAAGCCCGCCCTGGTCCAGGAGCGCATCCTCAGCGCCATCGGCCACTGGTTTGGGCAAAAGGACGATCGTCTTCCGCGGGTGCTGGAAAACCCGAACCCCGATCTGGCCGTCGCCCTGGGGGCCGCCTACTACGGGCTGGTCAAACTGGGGCGCGGGGTGCGGGTGGGCTCCGGCAGCCCCCGCGCCTATTACCTGGGGGTCGGCAGCGGGGGCGAACCGGCCGAGGGGGGCCGCCGGCAGGCGATCTGTCTGGTGGAAAGGGGTCTTGACGAGGGCACGGCGATCGAACTTAAGGACAAGAAATTCGAGGTGCGCACCAACCAGCCGGTCAGTTTCGACCTTTTCAGCTCCAGCTACCGCTCCGGGGATCGCTGCGGCGATCTGGTAAACGTGGATGATTCCCTCACGGCCCTGCCGCCGGTTCAAACGGTGATCCAATACGGCAAAAAGGGCGATCAGCAGCTCATCCCGGTGCAGGTGGAGGCCGGCTACACCGAGATGGGCACCCTGGCGATCTGGTGCCGCAGCCTGATCGGCCACCACCGCTGGCAGCTGCAGTTTCAACTGCGGGATGCCGCGGCAGCGGCGGCGGTTCCCGACGCGGCGATCATCGAAGACAGCGTGCTGACCGCCGCCCGGGACTTGATTCAGACCGCTTTCTGCAAGGGCGCCGAAAAACGCCGGCTGGACGGGCTGGTCCGGGGGATCACCGAAATTGCCGGCAGCACCAAGGAAAAATGGCCGCTGGGGTTGATCCGGGCGCTGGCCGATGAGCTGCTGGGGGTGACCGCGGCCCGCAGCTGGGGGCCGGATTTTGAAAGCCGCTGGCTGAACCTGGTGGGGTTTTGCCTGCGGCCGGGGTTCGGCGACGGCTTTGACGAGCACCGCCTGCAAAGCCTCTGGAAGGTCTACCTGCAGGGGCCGGCCTTTCCCAAAAACGGGCAGGTGCGATCCGAGTGGTGGATCCTGTGGCGGCGGGTGGCCGGCGGGCTCAAGCCCGGCCAGCAGCGGCAGGTATCCCAGGACCTGACCCCCCTGATGTCCCCGAAAAAAACCGGCGGTCTCAAAGTCACCCCCCAGGAGCGGGTCGAGATCTGGATGGCGGTGGCCAACCTGGAGCGCCTCTCGGCCAAGGACAAGACCCGGTGGGGGCGCCAGTTGCTGGCCGAAATCCGCACCGGCAAGGCCAAGCACCAGACCCTCTGGGCCTTGTCGCGGCTGGGGGCCCGCGAACTGCTCTACGGTCCGGTGGACCGCGTGATCCCGCCCGAGGAGGTCGCGGGCTGGATCGCGCGGCTGGTTGCAGGCGACTGGACGAATCCCCTGCCGGTGGGCGCGGCCCTCGGGCAGTTGGCGCGCCGAACCGGCGACCGCGTCCGGGATGTGTCGCCGGAAATCGCCGCCACGGTGCTGGCGTGGATGGCCCAGCACCCCGGCATGGGGGCCTCCGCCCGTCTCGTCAAGGAGGTGGTGCCCGTCGCCCGGCAGGAGGAGAGCACGCTTTTCGGCGAGTCGCTGCCCTCCGGCATCGTGCTGCATGCCTGACCTTTTCGGCCCCGGGGTTGCCTCAGGCCGTGACAATCAGGCGCGGTATCCTGCCGTTCTCTTATCAAACCCACTGAATGAATTAGGCAATTTCTTCATTCCGGCTGCCACCGGCAAAGCCTGGGGCAGCCGGCCTTACGGCGCTGATTCTAAAAATTGGCGTTTTTTTTGAAAGCTTCAATCCGAAGAGGAGAATTATTCTGGAAACCACCGAGACACTTTTCTCAGAAAGCATTGAATACACAGTAGATTTCGCCAGAAGATGGATGCTGGTGATTGACGCTTTGCACAAGCGAAGCAACCAAGCCCTCAGAAACACTGAACGCGAGCATGTTTTGGCTGTGCCCTACAAAATTGTCCTGGATGGCAGGGCATTTGACAAACCGGTTAATTACACACTGGTCAAACTCAGGCCACCCGCTGGTTTTGTCAAAAAGCATCGCCGGGCTGTGATGGGAATTTCTCCTCGAGCAGGCAGAAGAGCGGGCATAGGAGGAACCATGGGCGTTTCGCAGGCAACGGTGTTGCTGGAACTGGGCCATGAGGTTTATTGGGTGATTTTTACCAGAGAACCAGAGCCCGGCCAAACGATTCCCGACACTTTCGAGGCAATCAGGGCTTTCATCGAGCTGATTTCAGAGCGCCACCCACACCCCAGGGGGCCCATCCTTGTAGCCAACTGTCAGGCCGGCTGGGCCACGTTTTTCACAAAACTCAGGCACCGTGAATTGAAGTTCACGCTCATTCCAGTTGCTTCACCGCTCTCCTATTGGGCGGGCAATCGGTGGGGCGTCTCAACGCGGCCCTATGCCGCATTATCGGGCGGCGCTTTGATTCCCGCTTTTTTGAGTGACTTGGGAAACGGGGAATTTGACGGCGCCCTGCTTGCGGGAAACTTTGAAACCCATTCGTTGACCAACACGGCATTTGCAAAACTTATGCGGGCGCTTATGAGGGTGGATGGTGAGCGATTGAAATTCCTGCAAATGGAAAAATGGTGGAATTGGTACACGCGGCTCAACAAGGAGGAAATTCTGTGGGTGCTCATGAACCTTTTCATCGGCAACAAACCAGAGCGAGGAGAACTGGAAATTGACGGGGAAATCATCGACATGCAAAATTTCGATGACCTGCTGGTCGTTTTTTCCTCCCACGGTGATGATATCTCCCCGCCGGCCCAGTGTCTCAAGTGGATTCCCAAAGTCTTCGGGAGTTTAGATACGCTCAAGGAACTTGGCAAACGCATCGTTTATGTGATCCATCCAAAAGCCGGTCATTTGGCAATTTTTCTCTCAGGAACAGTTGCCCAAAAATATCTCGGACCCATGGTTGAGCACATGCCGCAACTGGAAAATCTCGCTCCGGGACTCTATGAGGCAATCCCTCAGAGTGATACCTCACTGGCAATTGAAGCGAGGACTTTCGAGGATATCCAAAAACTTGATGACGGCTCGGGGGAAGAACTGAAACCG
>JBAPYE010000030.1:0-2691 GCA_049284575.1 Desulfobacterales bacterium | reverse complement strand
AATACAAGGAGTATGTCGGGGCCTTCCACTGGACCCCTTGGGAGGTCTTCAATCAGCACTGCTCCATGGAATCGGCAACAGCTGAAGAACTGACCGTCATTTCGTGGGTGCTGCCCCAGCGGGAGTTCGTCCGCAAGGCCAATCGCAGGGCCAGGAAGTATCCATCCGAAGCGTGGGCCCGGATAAGGGTCTTCGGCGAGGAGTTCAATACGGCCTTGCGTCGGCACGTGGCCAAGAGTCTTGAACAGGCCGGCCATCCCGCCATCGCCCCGATGCTGGCGCCCAACTGGACCATCGTCAAATCGGAACGGTTTTCCTATGCCTCTTCGTGGTCTGAACGTCATGCCGCTCATGCTGCCGGATTGGGCACTTTCGGTCTGTGCGACGGGCTCATAACGGCAAAAGGCAAGGCCATGCGCGTCGGATCGGTTGTGGCCAAGATATCACTTCAGCCGACGCCGCGGCCTTATGTCGACCACCGGGCCTATTGCCTCTATTTCGCCAATGGCACTTGCGGCAAATGCATCGACCGCTGCCCGGTCGGGGCGATTACCAAGGCGGGTCACGACAAGGAGAAGTGCCGGCAGCACTTGGCCTGCGCCCGGGAGCACGTCAAAAAAACCTATAAATTCGAAGGCTACGGGTGTGGCCTGTGTCAGGTTGGCGTACCCTGCGAGGCCGGGATACCGGTCAAGGCGGCCCGGGAGGCTTTGGAACGTGGAGAATTGCCGCCGCCCCCGCCGCCTTTGGCCTGATCACGGCAAAACCGCAAGCCTGGCTGATTCTGACGGTTCAATCTGCGGTGTTCGAAGGTTACCTGATCGAAGCCAGGAAGGTGCTGGCGGAACGCCCAGATTTGGCCCGGTTGGGGGGAGGCTGATCGAGGAGAAGACGCGGTTGGCTTGATCTTGTCAGGAGAATGGGGGCGGATTGAAAACCCCCAACACCTGATCCTCTGCGCGGTCGGACTATTATATTCGTAGCGTAGAAAGGCGTGTTTGGCGCCTATTTTTGCGCCTCCTCTTGGTTTGATCAAAGGAGAGCCCTGAAAGGTGAAGCGCGGCCCCCTCAAGGTTTTCTATTCTTACGCCCACCAAGACGAAAAGGCGCGGGACACGCTGGATCAACACCTGGAGCTGCTGTCCCGGCGCAATCTGATTCTGCGCTGGCATGACCGACACATCGTTCCGGGGAGCGAATGGAACAGTGCCATCCAGGAGGCGCTGGACAGTGCCGACATTATTCTGCTGCTTGTCAGCAAATCCTTCATGGCATCCCGCTACGTCAAGGAAGAAGAGATCCCGGCCGCCATGCGAGAGCATGAGGCCGGGCGCGCTCGCGTGGTGCCGGTGCTGTTGGAGAATGTGCCGGGCTGGCGCAAGGCCCCCTTCGCGCGGCTTGAACTGCTGCCGACCAAGGGGCGCGCGGTCTCGCAATGGCGTGACCCCGTCGCCGCCTTCGCCGACGTTGCTCGGGGAATCGGCCGGGTTGCCAAGGACATCATCGTGGCGGGCGGCGGGCCGTTCGAGTTCGGCGCCCATGAATTCACGGAGGCCGAACTCAGCGGACTTGGCACACGCGAACGGAAACACTGTGCGGAGGGGCTCGGGCGCCTTCGTTCAGCGTTAAACGATCAGGTTCCCCCCGGCGCTACGAACGCAGCCTGCTGGTGGCCAACTGGTCGCTTCGCAAATTCGGGGCCCTGGCGAAGGAACGGCGATTGCCCGAGGCGCTTTACTACATGGCCCAGGTGATCAGCGCCTTTGACCTGGTGGCTTTGCAGGAGGTGGACCGGCAGCTCGATCAGCTGGAGGCGCTACTGGACATCCTGGGGCCGGATTGGAGTTTTCTGGTCACGGACGTGGCGCCCGGGGCCTGGGGCAACAACGAGCGTTTCGCCATCCTCTACTATCAGCCCCGGGTGGAGTTTCGCCACTTCAGCAGCAACCTGGTCATGCCGCCGGAGCGCACTGGCGACGGGCAGAGTCAGCCGGTCGAGCAGTTGGCGCGCCCGCCGCTGCTGGCGGCGTTTCGCTCCGGAGACTGGGAATTTCAGGTCTGCACCACCCACATCGTCTGGGCTGGCAGTGCCCGGGGCGGCGATGCCTTGTCCAGACGTCTGCGGGAGGTGCGGCATCTGGGGCAATACCTGCAGGTCCGGGCACGCCACGACCAGACCGATCTTTTACTGATGGGCGACTTTCAGCTGGAACGGCTTGGCAGCCCGATCCACCAGGCGTTGCTCGAGGGCGGGGTGCAATTGCCGGAGTCGGTGTTGCTGCCGGCCCATGTGGTGCCGGGGCGATATTACAGCTTGATTGGTTTCGTGTCATCGGCGCGTGAGATGCCATTGGCCGATGGCGCTCCAGCGGCCGGTGTGGTGCAGGTTTACGAGCACGTTTTGCGAGATGAAGATCTCGCACGCTTCGTTCGCACCGCGGCCTATCGCGCGGCGCGAGCGGCGGCCCAGTCAAAAGCCGGCCTTCGCAAGCCGGCAGAGCGCCTCAGGGACTATCAGCGCTGGCGGACTTACCAGATCTCTGACCACTTGCCGCTCTGGGCTTAGCTGGCCTTGCCGGTCTAACCCAAATTCTTTCGCTCCTCCCGGGGAATCGGTTCCGGATTGCCCTGCCTGTCACGATTTCGAAGGCGGACCCCAGACTGGGTCTCGTATCGGATCGCCTTCGAGGC
>JBAPYE010000029.1:0-7281 GCA_049284575.1 Desulfobacterales bacterium | reverse complement strand
ATAACCCGGATCTTGCGCTCAAACTGGTTGAGCTTCAGCAGATCGGCCTTGAGGGCATTGATCTCTTCGGCAAAGGTGAGGATTCGGTGGTGCTGACGGCTGATTTCCGCACGCTGAGAGGCAAGTTTGGTCTTCAAGCGCCGGGCATCGCTTTCCGCCCCCCTGAGATCGAAATAGCTGTTGGATACCGTAGCGAAAGCCACCAGTAAGGCCGCACCCAAAAGGCTTGCCAGCCAAAGCAGGGCCTTGGGCACACTGGCCTGCCGAACGGGCGCGCCGGAATCACTCAACACGTAGAATGTCAGTCGTTTTTGCATGGCACGCATCACACCGCTCCTGCTATTCGCAGCCGACGGTCACAGGCAGTCAAGATATACCTGGGACAGCCATCAACCGCGATTCCCTCCAACTCCCTCTCTTGCTGGGAGTGGGTTAAAAAGTACAGGATTGGAACCGCTCAAAGGATGACCTCCGTTAATGATGATGACGGCTTAGGCAACTTTTCGGCCACTTGTCGGGATGTCTTGAAGAGCAATATCCGTGCCTCTCGCATGAGGTAATAGTTTGCAGTCCACTGAACCCGGGAGGATCGACACTATGGCCACCCGCCGCGACCATCCCCTGAAAGGGGTGCTTCAGGCGTTGAGTGAGGATTTCCAGAAAGCCGACGAATTGCTGGGGCGGCCCTCCGGAGACCGGTTGGCGGGTTGGAGCGAGACGCTCAAGGCGCACCTGCTGCCGCGCCTTTCGGGAGATCTGCCGCTGGTGGCCGCGATCTGCGGCGGCGGTTCATCGGGCAAATCGACGCTCTTCAACGCGCTGGTCGGCAAACCGGTTTCCACGGTGGGCGGGCGGGCCGGTCTGAATCGACGGGTGCTGCTGTGTTCGCACCCCACTCTTTTCACCCGCGAGGGCCTATTGGGGCTGCTGTTCCAGCCGTTCGGCTGTCTGCCCTGCCCCCTGACCGACCCGGCGGACCTGGCCAGCCCCGGGTGCCCGCTATATGTATCCAGCGAGCGGGTTTCCGCCGACCTGCTGCTGATGGACACGCCGGACTTCGACACCGGCGCCCGCGGGGTTTACACCAACCGTGAGGCCGCCCGCCAAGCCCTGGAAACAGCGGATGTTCTCATCTACATCTTCACCAACGCCAACTACAACAACCGCGACAACACCGACTTTCTGGCCGAGGAACTGACGCACATCGGCACCAAAAAATGTTTTCTGATCTACCGGGTTTACCCCACCTTCAAACTGGAAGAGATCCGCGACCATGCCGCCACGGTGGCCCGCAACCTCTACGGGCAGGATGCCGCAAACCAGGTGATCGGCGTCTACCGGGCCGACGAGAGCAACGCGGTGGCCAGCGGGGATGCACCCATGACGCTGCGCCCCCTGGAGCCCGGCGCCCCTTCGCTGGCCGATGCGCTCCGGGGCCTGGACCCGCGCAAGCTGCAGCCCGAGCTGATGGCCTCGATGCTCGCCGACACCCTGGCGCGGGCCGCTGCCTTCTCCGAGCGGCTGGCGCACTCCAGGCAGGCGCTGGCGCTCTACCGGGACGCCCTGCGCACCGCCCAGAGCCACAGCGTTCAGCAGGCCCTGCGCCATTTTCCCACCGATCGTCTGCTCAAGCGGTTTGCCAAGATATGGCTGCAAACCGACCCGCCGCACATCAAGCTGATGCGCAAGACCGGAACGGCCATTGAAATGCCGTACCGCGGGGTGCTCAAGATCGTAAAACGCCTGCGCAGGGGGCGGGCGGCCGCTTCACCATCGGCGAAGGCCCGGTTTCGCCAGCAGCTTGAGGAGGATCTGCTCGCCGCCGTGCATGCGCTCTACCGGCAAGCCGTGGGCCCCTGGATCCAGGTTACGGCCGCGGTCCAGGATGCGGCCGGAAAACGGATGGCGGCCGTTGTCGAAACCCTGGCGGCGGTCCCCGAAGCCGCGGCTGCCCTGATGGGCGGCAGGGCCCGGATGATGCCCACCGACCAGCCGGGGTTGGCGGCCTTCAAGGTCCCGGCCCACCCGGCGCTGGCGGCCGAGCAGGAACGCCTCAAAACCCTGGAGTGGTCCGCCACCCTGCAGACCCTGCTGACCCGCAAGGAACTGACCCAATTCATCTCCCCCGAGGTGGAAACCAGTCTGAGGGAGTTGGCCGACCAGTTTCGCCGCCAGATGGGCCTGCGGGACAAGCTATGGCAGACGGCGGCGGCCTTTCTCAATGTCCTGCCGGCCACCGCGGCCGTCACCTACATCCTGTCCACCGGCGATCCGATCGGGGCGGCAGGCATCAAGGTCAAGCTGACCGGCTTTTTTGGCTTGCACGATCTGTATGCCCTGATTGCGATACCGGCCACGTCCGGCATGAAAAGCGCCGACCGCCGGCTGCTGGAGACCATGCTGGTGCCCATTGCGCGCGCCTGGCTGAGCGACAAGGCCGAAACCGTGCAGAAAATCTTCGAAGAAAACCTGACCGGCGCACTCATCGGACGCGCCGCGCAGCTATTGGACGACAGCCGCGACGCCCTGGCCGCCGTCGACGATCACCTCCAGCAGTGCAGAAAGGCAACGCCCCCCCAATGGCAAAAAACCGGATAACGGCCACCCTCAAGACCAGCGGCACGATCGAAACCCATCGCCACGCCCTCCAGCGGCTGCAAAACGCCCTGACGGCTTGCCCGTTGTGGTCGCCGGGGGTTGCGCTGCAAAAGCAGTGCGCCGAGGCCGTCCACATGATCGACAAACTGGTGGAGCGCCTCGACCGCAAACTGGTGGTGACGCTCATCGGCCCCACCGGATCGGGCAAGTCGACCCTGCTCAACGCCCTGGCCGGGGTCGACGACCTGTCGGCTGCCGGCCACCAGCGGCCCACCACCCGCCGGGCGGTGGTCTTCTGCGGCGATAAGGGGGATGCCGACCAACTGGTCGCGCAACTGGGGGCCGAGGCCGTCAGCGTGGTCAGCAGTCAAGCGGCCCAGGCCCTGGCGCAGTCCATCCTGATCGACACGCCGGACATGGACAGCACCGAGCAGGAAGAACACATTCCCATCATCCGCAAGGCCCTGGCGCTCTCGGACATCCTGATCTGCGTTTTCAACGCCGAAAACCCCAAGCGCCGCGACCACGTGGATTTTCTGGCGCCTTATGTCCGCAGGTTTCAGGGGGAAGCCGTGATCTGCGTCATCAACCGCTGCGACCGACTGGACGCTGCGGAGCTCAAAGAGGTGATCGTGCCGGAGTTCAGCGGATTCATCCGGAGCGCCTGGCAGCGCCCGGTGGAAAAAATCTTCTGCATTTCCGCGCGCCGCCACCTCCAAGAACCCGACTGGGACCCCGGGGCCCCCCCCCGGCACGATTTCGACCAGTATCCCGAACTGCACGAAATGATTTTCGGCGCCTTCAACCGCCCGGGCTTTGTGGTGGATCAACGCCTGCAAAACGCCGAGGCGCTGCGGGATTACGTCGAAGCCGAGGTTCGGGCGGAAATCCAGAGGGACCGGCCGGCGCTGGCCGAAGCCCTCAAGCAGATGACGGCTGCCGAAAAGGACGGCATCGGGTCCGCCCTGGCCAGCCTATACCGCGAAACGCCCGGGCAGCTGCTGGGCGTCAATGTCCGCCTTTACCAGCTGCTCGCCCAGCGCTGGACCGGGCCGGTGGGCTGGATGATTGCCCTCTGGGCGCGAGTTCTGGTTTTCGGCACGGGGGCAGCCGCCTTGCTGCGCTTCGGCAACCCGCTGCGCCAGCTGTGGGGGGCGGTTTCGGTGGTCAACCGCTACCGCACGGCCAAATCCGCCGTTGCCGACAGCGAGGAGGGCAAGGGCCTGGACCAGGCCTTGCGCAGCTACCGTCTGAGCCTCTTGAAGCGCTGGCCGGAGATTGCCGAACTTCTCGTGCGCGGCCGGTTTGCACCCGAGGTGCGCGACGTCGCGGGCGTCCTGCCCGAGCCCGGCGACCTGGCCAGCGAGTTGGGGACCCTCTGGAACGGCGCCCTGGAGCGCTCGCTGGAAACGGCCGCCGGCAAACTCAGCGGCGTTTTGCTCCAGGTCCTGTTCAACCTTCCGATCGTCGGCCTCCTCGGCCATGTGGGCTGGATCACGGCCGGCAACTATTTTACCGGCAACTACCTGTCCGGCGATTTTTTCCTGCACGCCTTTATCACCGTCCTGATCACCCTGCTGCTGGCTTTTTTCGTTTTTCAGGTCATCGCCCGCGCCACGGGAGGCCCCGCGCGTCTGGCCCAGGGGGCCTTTCAGGGTCTCCAGCAGCGGGCGGCGGACTTCATGCCGCTGGGCGACACCACCCTGGCCCGGCAGGTGCTGGCCGTCTTGTCCCTCGGCGGCGAGAGCGCCGCAGCCGGTGAGGTCAAGAACAGCCCCCCGGATCGAGGGTAAGGGCGCGCCGAAACGCTCTTCGAAAAACGGCGGCACCCCGTTCTCTATAGAAATTCTGGTTGACAATGGTCGTTAATAAGTCTTAATTAAGACCAAATAAATTCTTTAAAAGGACCTCACCATGAAACTCAGCCAAGCCATCAAGCCGATCAGCTATTTCAAGGCCCATGCCGCCGATGTGATTCGAGAACTGAACGAGCAGCATGGCACGATGATTATCACCCAAAATGGCGAAGCAAAAGCGGTCATTCAGGACATTACCGAGTATGAGAGGATTCAGGAGGCGTTAGCCCTGCTGAAGATGGTAGCTCAGGGACAGAAGGACTACGAAGAGGGCCATACCATCCCCGCGGGTCAGGTACTAAAGGAACTTGACGAAATGATCATCAAGGATTTTGCCTGATGAGTTTTGCCGTAGAATTTACAACCGGAGCCAGGCAGGATCTGCAAAAAATTTACCGCTACATCAAAGCCGCCGGTAGACCCGAGGCAGGCAAAAGACTATATGAACAGCTTTCGAATGCCTGCGGCAGCCTTTCACAACATCCTGAACGCGGAAGCGTCCCATCGGAACTTGAAGACATCAGCGAAATGCTGTGCCGCCAAATTGTTATTCAAAACTACCGGATAATCTATCAGCTCATTGGTAAGGTGGTTATCATTCACGGAATTATCGACGGCCGCCGCAACCTCCGGGAAACAATGCGACAGCGAATACTGATTTAATCCGCCAGCACCGCAATCAAACCAAACGTATCAAGTCCAAATTTCGATTCACAACCACCATTATTCTGTTTTCAGGACGGATGGCTCTTTGGCAGCATGCGACAAAACCGCTTAAGACAGCCGCTCCGAGGCTGGCCCCACCCACCGCTGAACAGGGTGGATGGGGCAACAGGGTCACCGGCTGCTGACCTTTTCCAGGGCCTCGGCAGCGGCCGCCCTGACTTCGGGATCGGTCGCGCTGTCCGCAACCCCCGCCAGCACAGGCTTCCAGCGGCCGTCGCCCACCTCGCCGATGACATATAAAATGTCCCCTTTGACAGTGGTTTCGGCCGCGCCGAAGCGCTCCCATAAGGACGGTAGTACACCACCGGCCACCCCCGGGTGCGTTTCGGCCAGGGTTTCCATGACCGCCATGGCCCCCAGGCGCAAGGTCAGCAGCGGGTGGGTCAGCAACACCACGAAAGCCGGCGCCACCGTGCCGCGTTCCTGAAACAGGCGCAGCATGTCAAACGCATGGCCTTCCTGAATCATCCGCTCCATGGCGGCCGCTCCCAGTCCTCCGTTTTCCAATGAATCCAAAGCCTCCCGGATTTCGGCCGCCGCAACCGCGCCGGTCCAGCGGAAAGTCCTCCCCAGAAGGACCGCCGGCACCGACCGGACGCCGCATGCCGCTGCTTTTTCCGGAAACAGGGCCGCGTCCCAGACCTCCAGCCGGAGCCGGACATCCCGGGCAACCAGGTCGACGGCCTGACCAACGACCCCCGGGCAGAAGGGGCAGCCGGGGGCGACAAACACCTGCAGGGGCTCGCCGCCGGCGTCGCCTGACAAAACGGGGTCTCCGAACGGCTCCTGACCAGACACCCCAACGGCGTGCAAAAAAGATGGCAGGGCCGGTCCTTCCGGCACCTCATAGAATCGAAACCGGGGCCCAACGGCCATATACGGCAAAGCAGTCGGAAGACCGTCGAGGGCGTTCAGCCGCAGGCGGGGGATTGAGCCCTGCAGCATATTGCAAAAGGCGAACAGTCGGGCGGTCTGCGGGGCGGCGGTTTTAATCAGGGTAAGGTGAACCGGGCGTTTCAGCTGGCGGGCGAAAGCCCGGATGCGTTCTGGATCGGTGGGGGGCATGGGCGTTCCTCTGCAGGCCAAATAGCAACCGGCCCCGGCCGCAGCTCGCGCCCGGCAGCGGTTGGCTTAAAATCGATCGGATTTTATTAGCACACCCAATGGGTCTTGGGTCAAGCGATGTCATGGAAAAGTTTGCAATCCCCCACCCCCTGTGCCTAAACAATTGGAAAATGGCAACCACCGCTTTGAACCCGCAACCATCACCGCGATCGCTTGGCGATCACCCGGAGAAGTAAATGGCCGCCAAATCCCACCTCACCGTTTTGTGGACCACCGACAACCCCGTCACCGCCGAAAAGATGGTGCTGATGTACACCGTCAACGCACTTGCCCACGGGTGGTGGGAAAAGGTCACCCTCATCGTCTGGGGGGCCGCCGTCACCCTGGTGCGCGACAACCTCTCGATTCAACGACAGATTCAGGCGGCCATCGCGGCCGGAGTGCACGTCACGGCCTGTAAGGCCTGCGCAGACCAGCTGGGCGCCACCGAGAGCTTGAAGGAGCTGGGGATTACGGTGAAATATTGGGGTGCACCCCTGACCGAGATTCTGAAAAACGACGAAGCGCTGCTGACCGTCTGAGCCGGCACGCAGCAGCCGGCAGGCGGGGGAGTCGACACCCCCAGGGCAACGGGGAAACGCCTGTTTTCCTTCCCGATGATTGTATTGGGCCGGCGGTTATGGTAATCTCGCGGGACTTTTCATCTTTAGGAAGAATGGGTGGCGACAAGGCACTACTGTTTGTTTTGTCCCCACGCAAGCGGCCGCTTTCTGAAGTGGCGCGGCCCACGATGGGCGAGGCTTTAAAAAGCCAGCTTTTGGACGGGGCGCGGGCAAGAACGGTAAGGGGATGATGGAAGGTGGCGGAAGTGCATGGGAATCGAACCCACCCGGGACGGTTTTAACGCCCCACACCGGATTTGAAGTCCGGGAGCCCCACCAGTGAGCTGCGCACTTCCGTGTCGAAGTTTGCGTGGAATTCAAGCCTAATATTATGACCAGCCGGTTTTTGTCAACGATATTATAGGAGCCCAATG